>CADBPS010000107.1 GCA_902796575.1 uncultured Methanobrevibacter sp.
AATCTGATTAGCAGAACGGTAATTGACATTTAAATTAACTTTATAGACATTATCATCATAATTGTTATATAAATATTCAAAATAATTTTTATTTGCCCCTCTGAATCCATATATGCTTTGATCTATATCACCAACTACTGTAAATGAATCTGAATATTTCATCAAAATTTCAAATATTTTCATTTGAACAGGATCTGTGTCCTGAAACTCATCAACTAAAATGTTTTTATAGATTGTTTCAGGATTCTCTTTTAAGTATTCCAAAGTTTTTATCTGCATCTGAGGAAAATCACTGAATCCCTTTTCATCCAAAAGCTCCAAATATTTAGGATATGACCTTGCAATCTGCAAATATAATGCATTTTCTCGAGATTTTTTATATGAATCATTTTGCTTTACTTCATTAAATGGATATTTTCCATCATTTTCAGCCATATATCTATTTACAAAATCAATATATTCTTGACTGATTTGACAATTATCTGAAATGTATTTTACTAACTTTTCAGTATTGACTTTAAAAGTAGCATATTCACCATATTTATTAATTAAATGATATATCTCGTTTTGTCGAATAGTATATTCATTAACAAAACCAAGCTCTTTTTTATAACGATTTAAAAACATTTTAAGTTTTTCATTTACGCTATCTCCCAAAATACGGGTATTATACTCTCCAATATTTGATAATATTACTCTGCAGAACGCATGAATAGTGGAAATCTGCATTAAGTTTACATAAGATTCTTCTATGTCTTTTGTTAAACGTTCTTTCAGTTCATCTGCCGCCTTGCGAGTAAATGTGATAACTAAAAGACTTGAAGGATCAACTTTTTTAATATTTACAAGGAATTTAATTCTTTCAATAAGCACTCTGGTTTTTCCTGCACCAGGACCCGCTTCGATAACCAAGTACTTGTCCCCATCATAATAAGCTGCCTTGCTTTGATTTTCATTTAAATTAACTGACATAATCCACCCCATATAATAGCCATATAAGCATTAATTAAAATTTGTTCATGATAAGTAAAGATTTAAAAAGATTGAAAACAAACGATTAATCCTATTCATTTGAAAAATTACTTTCGATTAAAAAGTTTAAATTGGGAATAAATTCCATGCATCAAATCATTATTCTAAAATAATGTTTGTTGAACTGATTTGGCGGTCTTTTTAATTTTCAAAGTCCCCAAATCTTCTAAAAATTCTTCAATATTTTCCACCTTTATTGCATCGGCATGATTTTTCAGTATGAACTCATTTCCATCGTAAGAGCCTTCGGGCCTTTCATCAGGAAGATATGAATAGATCTGCCTTTGATAGTCTTTTGCAAAGTCTACAGTATGCATTGTTCCACTTTGAATACCGCATTCAACAATAAAAAGGGCATCTGAAAATGCTGCTACAACCTTGTCCCTATCTATATAATTTCCCTTTTGAACACTCACTCCAGGTTCGTATTCACTAATCAGGCATCCTCCAGTTTGAATGATATCTTCCGCCAGTTTTTTGTGTGAAGCAGGCTTGATTTTATAAACATCCCCTGGAAGGACAGCAACAGTGATTTTATTCTCATCGACAGTTGCTTGATGTGCAATCCGGTCACAACCCAGTGCCAATCCACTTACAACAACTCTGTCAGTAGAGTTGACAATATTTCTTACCAGATTCTCTTCAAATTCCTGGCTTAATCGTGATGGCTTTCTTGTTCCTATGATTCCGATATTCGCTTTGGCCAATGCATCAAGATTTCCGCGAGCATATAATATCAGAGGCCTCTTATTTCCCATCACCTCCAATTTTTTAGGATAATTATCATCAAAAACGGTTATAATCTCCATATCTGAATTAATAAGGTCGTCATAGAGTCTTTCAGCATTGTCCATAGCCTTTTTACTTTCATCAGTTGAGAACTTTTTGGTCATTTCAACATCACTAACCAAATCATAAAAGTCATCGCAGTTCTTGAGCATATTCCAATATGTTTTATATATTTTAGCTTTTCCAACTCCCTTAAGACTTTTCAAATATAATAATTCCTTAAGCTTGATCATTTTCTCACCATACTGTCTTAAATAAGACCAATTTGTAAATATTTTCCTTTTTGACTCCATTATTAATTAATATGTCTTCACATGCATTCAATACTGTTCCTCTTGTTGAGACATCATCCAATATTATGAAAGCCACATCTTCCATTTCAAGGATATCATTTTTCTCGCATTCTATTGACTTCATGTGCTGCAAATAATTTGCTCGTATTTCAGATTTGTGGGATGTTGGAACGTCTTCCACTCTTTTAAGCAAATCTCCACAATTGATTATCTCTTTTTGACAATTAAATTCTGAC
>CADBPS010000108.1 GCA_902796575.1 uncultured Methanobrevibacter sp.
CATGTAGCATAATTGGAAATTTGTTGCCAACTAGAAAAATAGGCAAATCTCAATGTTGGGTTGAGATGAAAATTTCTAGCACCCTATAGTGAAAGTATGTGTTGCTATTTTGAATATAGAATCATATTTGTTTTTAATTGAATTATTAATTGGTTTTATTCTAATTTCAATTACCTCCGATTATTTTTTCATCGTCGTAAATATATGCCGGCAAATATCGTTAGACTAACATATTTTTGTTAATAAGGACCATATAAAGTATTCTTATGTCTGATTAAAAATTGACATATTTATATCAATATTATGATGAAACGGTAATTTTTTATTAAGTAATAATTTAATTTATTCCTTTTTATTCTCTAGAATTTAATAACAAACCATTTCTTTTAATGGATGTTTGGGGGATAGTTTAAATATATGGATTAATATATTATTAACTGGCAAATGTTACTAAAATTCATTAATTTTTTTTAACTGTTCTATAGTAATGTCAACATTGGTGTTGTCGGAATCCAATTTTATGTGAAACGGCAATATCGGATGTGATTTTTTGCTGGATTTTTGTTTTCAGCTACTTGCTGGGAATAATATTAAAAATTTTGTTATTACTTTTTATGGAAGTTTGAAAAAATGAAAATGTATTATGATGAAGATGTAAATACTGATGTACTCGAAGGAAAAACAATTGCAGTTATCGGTTACGGTTCTCAAGGTAGGGCACAGTCCAGAAACATGGCTGACAGTGGAGCAAATGTTATTGTCGGTGTTCGTGAAAACGGCAGTTCATGGAATCTTGTTAAAGAAGATGGCATGAATGTTAAAACTATTGAAGATGCCGCCCGTGAAGCAGATATTATTCATATTTTACTTCCTGATGAAATTCAAGAGAAAGTTTACAATGAACAGATTGCATCCTATGTAGAGGATGGAAACACCATCTCATTTTCACACGGTTATAATATTCACTTCGGATTAATTGATCCTGAACAGGACGTTAATATTGTTATGTTTGCACCTAAAGGACCTGGATCTATGGTTAGAAGAACATATGAAGAAGGTTTTGGAATTCCTGGTTTAGTTGCAGTTCAAAAAGATGCAACTGGTGATGCACTCCAGTTAGCACTTGCTATGGCTAAAGCCTGCGGATTAACTAAAGCTGGTGTTCTCGAAACCACTTTTAAAGAAGAAACTGAAACCGACTTATTTGGTGAACAGACAGTTTTATGTGGAGGTATCACAGAATTAATTAATGCCGGTTTCCAGACTTTAGTTGAAGCCGGATATCAACCTGAAATTGCTTACTTTGAAACTTGCCATGAAGTTAAACTTATTGTTGATTTAATTTATGAAAAAGGTTTCCAGGGAATGTGGAGAGATGTCAGTAATACTGCTGAATACGGTGGATTGACAAGAGGTCCTAAAGTAATCACCCAAGAAACCAGAGATGCAATGAAAGAAGTTTTAACCAAAATTCAAGATGGAACTTTCAAAGAAGAATGGGCTAATGAAAACGCTACTGACGGAGCTAACTTGAAAGAAATGAGAGCAGCTCAAGAACAGGAAGATATTGAAATTGTTGGTGAAAGATTAAGAAAAGCTTGCGGATTACAAAAAGATGATTAAATTCATCTTTTAAACTATTTTTATTACTTTTTTTTGTTTTCTCTTAGAGGAGTATTTTTATGGTTTTTATTGGAATGGATCATGGAACAACCGGAATTTCGTTTTGTATAATGTCTGAAAACGGAGATATTGTTGATATTTTTAAGATTGACAGAGAAGATTCAAAAAGCGGTAAAGTGTCAGCTGTTGAAGAATTGTCAAAAAGGACAGATTTGAATTCTATTAAATTAATGACGGTTACTTATGCAATGGGCGATGGTTTCAATAAGATTTTACCATTGGAAAAAATTGAAAACAGGGGAATTTTATCAATTGATGGTGCCGGTAGGGTTACCGGAGGAGGTACTTCTGTTTTCAGCGAACTTGAAAATTCTGAAATTCCAATCATTATGGTTCCAGGTCTTCATAAAAATTCTACTTCATTAGACAAGTTATTTAATGCAGCTTATTCACATCAGGCCAGTCCTGAAAAGGTCTGTATTTCATATAATGCTTTGCTTGAAACAAATTGGGAAAATTTTATTGTAGCAGATATATCATCCAACAGTGTTAACATACTAATTGAAAATTCCAAAATAAAAGGTGCTGTTGATGCATGTCTGGGAGCAATGGGAATAGTTCATGGACCTCTGGATTTGGAGATGATTAGAGACATTGATGAAGGAAAATCCACTGCAAATGAATGTTTTTCACATGCAGGTGCTGTTAAAATAGCCGGAATTAATACAAAAGTTGCCAATATGAAAGATCAGCTGCTTGAAAACTTTGAAAATAATGATGAAAAAGCCAAATTAGCTATTGATACTTTAATAATGACGGTTGCTATGGAAATTGCAGGTCTTGAAATAGTCTGCAGGAATGAAATTGACGGTATAGTGCTGACAGGATCTATTGGAAGTATGACCCATCCCTTTAATTTTAAAGATGAAATCAACAAATACTTCAAGGATAAATTTGAATTAAAAGTTATTTCAAAGGAATCTGGAGCTGTTGGTGCTGCCCAGATAGCCTATGATATTTACAACGGTAAAGATAATATTTTAGGTATTGAAGTTGACTTAAAAGAATAATTAAAGGTTCAGTTCGTATATGTTCCCGTAATTATACACTTTAAATTCATCCGGACTGTTTTTAATCACATTTTTAGTGTCAAATATTGGAGTGTCTGTGCTTATTAGACTGTAGTCCATATTTTTAAACTCATCATGGTCACACAGTACCAGAATTAAATCGGCATCTTCAACTGCATCGCTGAATTCAACAAAATCCGGGTTTTCAATGTGAGGGTCATAAATAGCTATTGTGTAGTCGTTTTCAAGTCTTGATATTATTTCATATGCCGGACTTTCCCTGTCATCGCCTGTATTTCCTTTATATGAAACGCCCAAAACAGCTATTTTTCCTTTTTTGACTATTTTTTTCACATATTCACATACAAACTCGGGCATTGAATTATTGGTATCCCTTGAAAGTTTAATTATTTTTGCAGTATCCGGTGCTTTTGCATAAATGAAGTACGGATCTATTGCAAGGCAGTGGCCTCCAACACCAGGGCCTGGAGAATGCAGGTTTACCCGCGGATGTTTGTTTGCCAAATCAATAACGTCAAGTGCATTAACTCCAATTTCAGCACATATTTTAGCTAATTCATTAGCCAGTGCAATATTAACATCTCTAAATGTATTCTCCATACATTTTGACAATTCTGCAGTTTTTGCTTCAGTCAACATCAGTTCCCCTTCTACAAACTGACCATATACTTCACTTGCTTTAAGAGAACATTCCGGTGTGACTCCTCCGATTATGCGGTCATTATGTATCAGCTCTTCAATTATTCTTCCGGGAAGAACTCTTTCGGGACAGTGTGCAAGATATAAATCTTTGCCTATTGTAAAACCTGCTTTTTCAAAAATAGGCTTTATAATATCATCAGTTGACATTGGAGCAATTGTTGATTCAACAATAACAGTATTTCCTTTTTCCAAATAAGGAAGTATGGATTCACAGGCAGTAATAACATAACTTAAGTCACAGCTATAATTTTCAACAATATATGGAGTTGGAACTGTGATAATGAATGCATCAGCTTTTTCAGGCTTTAATGATGCTTTATAAACATTATTTTCCAAGGACTGTTTAATAATATCTGAAATTCCAGGTTCTTCGATGTGAACAATGCCGTTGTTCAAATTATCAATAATTTTTTCATTAACATCAACTCCCACTACTTCACAATGATTTCTGGTGAATAATGCGGCTGTAGGTAACCCAATATATCCCTGACCAATAACACAAATTTTCATAATAACAAAACCCCTATGCAATTATTATATATCAATAATAATATATCTTATTTATATATTTAATGTTGTGGGGATAATATGAAAATTTTGATAACAGGTTCTAACGGAATGTTAGGTAGTGATTTGGTTAAGGTTCTGGAAAATGACCATGAATTAATTGCAACCACATCAAAAGTATTGGATATTACTGATGAGGATAAAACAGTTGATTTCATTAAGGAAAATAATCCGGATATTGTAATTAACTGTGCGGCTTATACTAATGTTGACGGCTGTGAGGAAAATATTGATTTAGCTTTTAAAGTTAATGGTGAGGGTTCTAAAAATTTAGCTATTGGATGCAGTGAAGTTGGCTGTCCTCTTGTTCATATAAGTACTGATTATGTTTTCAACGGAGAAAATACAAGACCATGGGTTGAAGATGATGAAGTAGGACCAATCAGTGTTTACGGCAAAAGTAAACTTGAAGGTGAAATAGCTATTCAGGAAATATTGGACAAATTCTTTATAATAAGAACAGCATGGTTATATGGAGTAAACGGTAATAATTTCCCGAAAACGATGCTGGACTTGGCAAAACATCATCCTGAATTAACTGTAGTAACTGATGAAGTTGGATGCCCAACATACACTCTGGATTTGGCCAAGGCAATAGCTGAATTAATACAAACAGATTACTATGGAATATATCACATAACAAACTCTGACAGCTGTTCCTGGTTTGATTTTGCCAATTATATTTTTGAAGTTGCTGATGTTACAGTTGAAGTAACTCCTGTAAGTGCTTCGGAATTTGCAAGACCTGCTCCAAGACCATCATATTCAGTACTTGAAAATAAAAAATGGGTAGAAAATGGTTTTGAACCATTAAGAAGTTATAAAGAAGCTATTAAGGACTATATTAATATAATCAGGTGATTTGATGAATAGGAAAATGCTGATAATTGCTGCCGCAGTTATTGCATTGTTTGCAGGATTATTTCTCTCATCAGCTTTTGCAGGTGATGTAAAAGTCGTTGAAAATGGTGAGTACTGTACTGTTGATGAAGTAGCAGCCTATATTAAAGAATATCATAAACTTCCGAGCAATTACATTACTAAAAAGGAAGCACAGCAGTTGGGATGGAAAGGAGGTCCTCTTAAAGATTATGCTCCGGGAAAGAGTATTGGAGGCAATGTTTTTGGAAACAGGGAAGGTGTTCTTCCAAAGACTTCAGCCAAATATATTGAATGTGATATCAATGCCAACGGAACTTCAAGAGGAGCTGAAAGAATAATATACAATAATGATACATTTCAAGTGTATTATACGTCTGATCATTATAAAACATTCAAAGAGGTCTAGAAAATTGAAAATCTATGAAGTGGACGGTAAAAAAATAGCAGAAGAAGGTCACAAATACTTAAAAGCAGCACTTGATTTTCCGGAATACTACGGTGAAAACTTGGATGCTTTATATGACTGTCTGTCAGTATTTGATGGTGAAATTCGCATCAAAAATGCCAGTTATGCAAAGGAATGTATTCTGGATACATTCGATGATGCCGCAAATGACAATGACCTTTTAAAATTAACTATAATTTGATTAGATTTCTAATCAAAATTATCTTCTTTTACAATATATATTGGTCTATTTTTACTTTCTATATATGTTTTAGCCAGATATTGACCAAGAATACCAATAAAAACCATTTGTATTCCTCCCATAAACAGTATAATGCTCATTGTAGACGGCCAACCGCTGACGGGATCACCATAAAGCAGTGTTCTAACGACAATAAACACTATTGCAGCAAAGGATATTATTGAAAATATGATTCCAATAACAGTTGAAATGTAAAGGGGAGCAACAGAGAAAGATGTTATTCCCTCAATTGAATATTTAAAAAGCTGCCAGAATGACCAGCTGGTCTCACCTTTTGTCCTTTCAATGTTTTCATACTCAATCCATTTTGTGTTAAAACCTACCCATTCGAAAATACCCTTTGAAAAACGGTTGTATTCATTTAATGCTGTTATTGATTCAACAACATCTCTTTTCATCAGTCTGAAATCCCTGGCGCCGTCAACGATTTCCACATCACTGATTTTATTTATTATTCGGTAAAACAGTCTGGCAAAAAAAGACCTTATTTTAGGCTCGCCCACTCTTGAAACCCTTCTTGTGGCAACAATATCATACTCATCAATATATTCAAACATTTCCGGAATCAGTTCAGGGGGATCCTGCAAATCAACATCCATTACAATGGCATAATCAGCATCTGAATAGGACAAGCCTGCATAAATAGCTGATTCCTTGCCGAAATTTCTTGAAAATGAAATGTATTTAACTTTATCATCATTTAATTCCTTAATCCTTAGTAATGTATCATCTCTGGAACCGTCATTGACAAATATGATTCGATAGTCAAATTTGCTTAAATTCTTCTGAACTTCATCATAAAAAAGTATGATGTTTTCATTTTCATTATAACATGGTACAATAATGTCAAGTTTCATTATTTCATCTATAGTATTATTTCAAACACTTTAAGTTTAATAGTGGATGTGTTTAATGAAATATTATCTTTTTTTAATTCAAATCCATTATCTTTTAATAAATTTGGATTTACTCCAATATAATACACTTTAGACCCATTATCTATATTATTTTTAACTTCTGGATTATGCTAACAATGGATGCACATCTATCATAGATAGCTCAACCGTACTATCAACCGGCAAACTTATAATTGCCATTGAGAAGTATGTCATACCACATTCCAATCTCTGTCAATCCAATGTATGTGGTTAACAATAGAAATAAGCATCCTAAACCAAATAAACCCATTCCCAGCTTATCTTTCATTACTTCACTTTTAAAATTATCAGTTACATCCATAGTCATAATTCTATAATTGTGCAGTAAAATAATTTTTGATATACAGACAATGATAAAGCTTTCGTATGGGGATTCTCAATTTTCATCAAATTTTTTAAAGTGTGTATATTTAATGTTTATTTTTTTCAACTTAATGTTTTACCAGATTGGAGAGAAATTTTCTTTTGAATTTAGTTTTAAAATTGGATTAATGCCTTTATTAATATTTTATGCTACGCACATTATTCAATTACTTTGCTGGACACCAGTTGGAAAATTAAGTTATATTTTAGGTGTTCAAACAAGATATTTCATACCCTTTGCATTATTACCTTTAATTTTTAGTTTCAATAAAGATGTAAGAAATAAAGATAAATTGATGGATTAATCACATTATTTTTAATAATATTTATGGCATCCTTAGTTATTTTAGAGACTATGAAGTTTTATTAGGAATGTGGCGGGGGAGGGGGTTTTTGATATTTGTTTGTGAGGATTCGTTCATTTTTGGAATGATATTTGTTGTGTAAGAAATTTTTTGGATTAATGCATTTAATTACATCATTACACTAGTATTTTCTTCCATTACACTAAAACTCTGATATGGCATTTATTTATTTGATTAAAAATTTTTAAAGGACATTGGAAACCTAATGCTTAATTAAATGCTTCTAAATGAGTATATCCTATTTTTTTCATAATAACTTTTTAGCCAGTAGGTAAATATCGGATCAGTAATCTGATATTTTTCATTTGAATATTCAATTAAATCAAAGTCAAGCAGACGATTCAATGGCCTATTAAGTGATCCGCTAGTAACTTCTAATGTGTTGGCTATTTCAACTCTTTTTTTAGGGTTGTCAAGTAAAGAAATTATTATTTTTTGTTCCTGAAATGTTAATTTAGACCACATGAATACAAAATTCACTGCAAGATACTCAATTGAATCTTTAAATAACTCGATGATATTATTTTCTGTTAAAGTTATGTTTTCTGGAAGAATTTTCAATGCCGTCAACCTAATTTTTTCTAAAAATTATTATTTTAAAAATTGTTAGAATATTATTACTTTATTGATAATATAATA
>CADBPS010000109.1 GCA_902796575.1 uncultured Methanobrevibacter sp.
ACCTGAAGGACCTACAAATGATACAAATTTTCCTGTTTCAATAGTAAGGTTAATATTTTTCAATGCAAGTACTTCTTCTCCAATATTCTTTGATTCAAAAGTTTTTGATACATTTTTTATTTCAAATGTCATATTATCACCTTACCAGAATATTCTTTCCTGTACCTTTGTAAAAATATAATCAAAGATTATACCAATTACACCAATTACTAACATTCCAACTACTGTTGAACCCGTATCAAACAGATTTGTAGATGTTAAAATCATATATCCTATACCTGAACTGGATCCAATCATCTCACCAGAAATTGTACACATTAAAGCAATAGCTATTGCCACTTTAAGTCCCGATACAATATATGGTACACTTGACGGTAAGATTACTTCAGTTAACATCTGTGAATCTGATGCTCCAAATGATTGCGCTGCTTCTATTAAAACAGGATCTGTTCTATGTACTCCATCAATTGTTGAAATTAATATTGGAAAAACACATCCCATAAAAATTATGAATACTGCAGGTCCTATTCCAATACCAAACCACATTATTGAAAAAGGAATCCATGCAATTGGAGGGATAGGTCTTAAAATACTAATGACTAATTTACACAATGATTCTAATCGTTTAGACCAGCCTAACAGTATACCTAATGTTATACCTACTGTTGATGCCAGTAACATACCAAACAATACTTTATAGATTGTTTCAAAGACATCTTTAAAAAGTCTGCCTGAAACAATTAACTTGACAAATGAAGTTGCAACATCGCTTGGTCCGGGAAACATGTAACCCGGAACAAGTTGAAACACATCACAAATCAAATACCAAATTATTATTATAATAATAGGTAATATTAATGTCTCTTTTTTATATTCATTTCTAATACTTTTCATATTAATAACCCTTCAGATAATAACTTAATTTTTTAAAAATAACTTTTCCGGCGGTATTGTTTCATTAATTATTCCCAAATCTCTTTCAATATTCATGAAATTTATCACATTTTTCTTATAAGTATCATTTAAATCACTTACCCATTCAATATGTGATAAACTTTCGTTTTCAATTTCAGAATCAGGAACAATATGTGAAGGTAAATACTGTACTATTCCTTCAGGATCTTCTTTTATTTTCTCAGTTGCTTTTTTATGGACATTTAAAATTTTTTTTGCTTTATCAGAATGTCCAGATAAAAATTTGTCATTCATCACTACAACACAACATGGATGATCCGGCAAAATATCTGAAGAGCTTGCCATTAAAGTCTGATTATTTATGTTTTTTGAAATCGTAACATATGGTTCATATGTTAACATTGCATCGATACTTCCTGTTTTTAATGCATCATTCATAGAAGAAACTTTCATGCTGGGACTTTCAATATCAGAAATTTTCATTCCATTTTTATTTAAATAATATTTCAATAATACACTTTGTATTGATGCTTCACCGGGTGTGGCCACATTCTTGCCTTTTAAATCCGTGATTGACTTAACTGATGGATTATGAGAAAGCAAACCGCTTCCTTCATTTTGAGCTCCTGCAACAATTTTTACAGGCACTTCTTTAGATATAGAATATATGACCGGGGTTATTCCAACATAACCAACATCCAAATCACCGCTGGCCATTGCACTCATTAAATCCCCACCATTATTATATTCATATAATTCAACATCCAGTCCTTCGTCTTTAAACATTCCTGTAGCATTTGCGACAAATAATGCTGAATCGTGATCTGTAGGTAAATATCCAATCCTAACAGTTTCTGTATTTTCATCAGAGATACCATATAATGTAAAAACTGCCAGTAAAAGAACTACTATCACTACAGTCAGTCCAATAATTTTTCTATTTTTTGACATGATATTAACTCCCAAAATAATTTAATTATCATTATTAAAAACTATGATAACTGATTATATATTGAGAATATTTTTCAATAAATAATTTTTCTAATTTTTTTATTCAATTTGTTTGTGACATACTTTCCAGACTGTCAATTTTTTGTTGACAAAATGGTCTAATTCATGATTTTTGATAAGAGTGATTAATTTTAATTTTTAATTGTCTAAAATAATTTATATTAATATTTCAAAATTTTTATTAATATAAGCATGATTTATCCTTTTTTATTTTTTGAGGGGTTTGTCAATAAATCCATAATTTTTAAATTTTTCTTATTTTTATTATTTAACTATTAATTTACTATTCATATTTAAAAATTAGTATTTTAAAGCCTTATTTTTAAATTTAAAGAATTTTTTATTTTCATGAT
>CADBPS010000110.1 GCA_902796575.1 uncultured Methanobrevibacter sp.
AACCAATACATTGTCAATATAGAATGCGATTTTTCCTCGGGTAGTATTGACAATTGCAGTAACTTTCAGGGAATCGCCGACAAGTAAATCAGTTGTGTTGAGAGATAAAGACACTGCAGTTCCAATAGGATCAATCTCAATTACTTCAGATACATTTGATGCTGCATAATAATCCATATCATTGAATATTACACTGATATTGTGTTCACCGGCTTCTTCAAAGCTGACTGTAGCATTAGCAATACCGTTTTCAAGTGCAACAGTTGTGTTTTCACCGTCAACTATGAAAGTAACATTTCCGTCATTGATTAAATCACCATACTGATCGTATGCAGTGGCCTGAATAGTGTAATTGGTATTGATAGTCATTTCTTCATCAAGACCTGTTACATTCAAGGTAGCGTTTAATTTTCCATAAACAGTTAATGCTTTTATTGGGATTATGAAATCCTCATCATTACCGTCCTTCCACTCACCGTCATCTCCTTCAGCATAAAATGAAATATTTCCGGTACGGAATCTGTCATTATCATATGTTAGGGCAAAATACATGATTTGGCTGTTGGTCTCAACAGCTGACCTGACTATTACTTCAAAAATATCTCCTTCTTTAACAGGAATACTTTTTGTTAATGGGAAAGTGTAAAAACCGCCTGCTGCAGTACCGTTTTGTGAATGTTTAAACTCACCGTTAACATTAATGGTAATTTCCCAATTTGAATAATTGGAGAAGTAAGCAGAAACAGCAGTTATTAATTCATCACCTTCAGCAACAAATACATTTTTCATACGTAAAACATTTGTATAGAACTTAGCTGCACTGGTTGCTTGAATTTCATGCTGATAGTTTTTATCATAATGATTGGTATCGTTTAAAATAAAAACAAAAGTATCCCACAGATTGTTAAGTTCGGCAAAATACTCATCATAGTATGAAACATAGAAATAACCGTCTTCACCCCAGTCAGGACCCCAGCTGTTACGGACAATAAATGCACCGTCACCGGCAGGTGTTCCACTAAACAGGTCTTTTGAATAATTGTCATCCCAACCAACAATAGCAACAGCGTGATTACGTACTAAATCATCACCATGAGAATAGTAAGATACATTATCACCGGCCATGAAGCTATCATCAAAATACATTGCAGTTACAACAGCACCATATTTCATAATAGCTTCTTTAATACCGTCGTTGTCAGTGTAGGAATATCTAGGAAGTGACATGACATTCTGGACATGGAATGTAGCATTGGAAACCAGGGAAAGTGCGTTGGAAGAGTAAATATCATCTTCTTCATAAACAGGACCTAACCAACTGGCCAGATATCCTGTTGCAGTGAAGAAATTACCCCCCATATTGGTTAAAGAACGGTAACTACCATATTCTGAAAAAGAAGCAATTAAATTCTTCATGTTTTCTTCAGAAAGATCTAAAACAGTACCGTTAGCCTTGATAATACATGATTCCAAAGCAGCTATTGAAGCAAAAGCCCAACAGTTACCTTCCAATTTCTGATTTTTAACTTCAGTTAAAAGATTATAATCTCTCATATCATATCTGTCACCAATGACAACTTCAGTTTCGTTGATTTTAACAATATCATAATCATTGGCCACTCTATTTAAATCCAAAAATTTAATTCCGAATAACTGAGGAGAAGTGACATTGTCAAATATGATATCATCCTCATCACCAATATAATATAAATCATTTGCATAGGTAGCGGAATTATTAATTAAACGTAAATTTGATAAAGAAGCACTGTAAACCTCATCAAAGTACACAGCACCGCCTTCAAAAGCAGCATTGTCTATGAAATTAGAATCAGTGACAGAGGTTACATTATATGTTTTATAAATAGCTCCACCTTTAACTGCAGTATTTGAATCAAATATTATGTTAGAGTATGATGATTCACAGTCCAAATCACAAATAGCACCCCCGAAAAGAGCACTACAATTAGTGAAATTGGAATCTTTGAAAATAGCATCGGATTCTCTGCAATAAATTGCGCCTGCAGAAGTGCCTGTAGTATCATTAACAAAGTTACATCCGGACACCATAATCGAAGAGTTACCTGCAGCTACAAGGGCACCACCATAGGAATGTGCGAAATTGAATGTGAAGTTTGAATTGGTAACATTTAACTCACAATTAGCAAAATAAATTGCTCCAGCACTTAAACCTTCATTGCCTTCAAAGACAGAACCGTCTACTGAAGTAGGAAGATAGGTATAAATAGCACCACCGTCTTCTAAAGCAGTGTTATTAATGAACGTTGAATTAATAATATTAAACTCAGCAGCTGCAAGAATAGCACCACCCTCAGAAGCAGTGTTGTTTATGAAAGTACAGTTGATTATAGTCGCATTTCCAAGTGAGAAAATAGCTCCTCCACGGTCAGCAATATTATTCTTTAAAGTACAGTTAATCAGAAGTAAATCACTGTTGGAAGAAATTGCACCACCATATGATCCGTCTTCAGTCTCACCGTCTGAAGTGGAACTGTCAAAAATAACATTAACACATTCTATGGTTCCGTCAATAGGAACATATCCCACATAGGACATACTGTTTATTGATGCATTAAATAACGTTAAATCTTGAATATAAATTTCGGGAACACCATCAGGATTATACATGGCACCAGAACTCATTCCCATATCAACGATTGCAAAAATTCCCCCATCCATAAAATCAATTATTGTATCCCCACTGCCTTCACCAACAATTTTAAAGTTGGAAACAACTTGAATAAAATTTGTATAACCTTCTCCATGCTGACCAGTGTATGGATCATTATAAATTTCGTAGTAATTAAAAGTATAATTACCTTTAGCCACATGGACAAAAGTATCCTGATAAATAACATTGGTTATATTGGAAAAATCCTTATAAGGATTCTGCTGACTACCGTCACCTTCATCAGTAGCAGAAGCATCAACATAAATATGGGTATAACCGTCATCAGTTAAAACCTCATCACCTGAAACATCACTACATACAATACCATTTGAATCAGCAGCACCTGCAAGAGATTCCTGATTCAACTCAATATTATCATCACTGGCAAAACTAAAAGGAATTGCAAGCAACAATACTATAAACAAAGTAAAAAATAACATCTTAGAATTCATTATTATATACCACCTCTTTATAAAGAAGATTAACAAGTTTAAAAAATCGCCCCATATTTATTAAATAAAGAGCTAAAAGATATATTTCTTAATGATTTTATTTAAACATTAAGATTTAGAGACATTAAGATATCCCACTAAGAAAACAGATATTGTGTATCATCCATTAGTTACACCATATATATGCATTTAAACACCATTCTACCCGTTGCCAGACATAATTCAAAACTTTTTAATCATTCCATAAATGCATTATACTGAATATCTGCTTTAAGATTATCCTATTAAATATTAGTAAATTCAGATTTAATCACCATTAATACCTGATTGATATTGAAAACAGCAAATTATTCATTTAAAATTAATTCAGAAATATTTAAGAAGCCATATTTATACTTTTTGCAAGTGCGACTAGTCGCACTTCAAAAAAATCTTTACAAAACATCAGACAAAGTATAAATCAAACTGTTTAAATACAGTTTTTTAATTGATTGAATATTGGATTTGAGTCATTTATTTAAAAACAATCGATTGTTTAATATAAATCAAAAATAGCTTTTTAAAGCCATATTTTTTAGTAATAACATAGTGAGGTGAAAAAAATGATTAGAGAAAAATTATTTTCAAAACCCTTCGATTGGCTCATTATATAATGTTTAATGAGTATCCAGTCGAGTATATTAAAACAATTGATGTTCCGGGCACGTTTGTTAAAAAAATTAGCACATGTGTTCATTTAAAAAATGGCAATTGTGGTGAAATGGATTCTGCATTTATTTTAAATCCGGATGGTGAAATATTGAAAAAAAAGTTGCGGCTTGTCTGGAGCATCAAAACACAAGTGCAATCTTACAAGTTGGATAAATTTGATGACATTGATATTCAGTTAGTCAGGGCTAAGAATTTGCCTACATTGTTAATGGTTGCATCACACCTGAATGATACAGAATCAAAAAGTGAGCTTATCAGATCACCATCTGACATTACTAAGCTATATTTTCTCAACATTGGAGAAGAAAACATTTTCAAAAGATTAAATACTGTGAGCAAAATAATAGAACAACCAGCATCTAACCACTGAAGATGCACTAAACCTTGGAACCATCCTGCTTTATGCACCTCGAAAATATGCCTGTAAAATAATCAATAGAGTAGTAAATCTTTACATTAAAATTACCAAAGATTTGGATTTCAAAATGGAACATTGTTTATATTCAGTTATTTACACAATGATAGATGCATAAGTTGATGATGAAAAGGAATACTGGAGATTAATAAACATGATAAACAAAAACACCACCCAAGATACACATAAGCATTCACAGCAACAAAAGAATATTTTATGAACAGTCTACAATGGGTCAAAGAAGATTTAAAAACGTCCAATGAAAAAATGAGAAAACAGGAAAGAAAATGAAGAACTAAAAAAGAGATTAATAGGTTAAAAATAAATTAAATGGAAAATAGAATACTATTTTCCATATTCCTTTTTTAGAACTAAATAAAATTAAAAACAAAAAAAACATGAACAATATTGGATTATTAAAATTATCAATGCGTTAAGTTTCAGATGTCAAAAAACTATATTGGCTCGATTTACATCAATAAATCTGCGATAGGAATTTTCTTATCAAACATATTAATGTAATTTACCAACAAATCAGACCCCATTTTCAAAGACATGAAAATGACATGCAAAATACTGTGGCCATCCAAAAATTTAATTACAAACATCAAAAATAAATCTAACATAAAAAAAGAATTTCAAAGAATAAGTAACTGATAATTTGAAGGCTACTAATTATATAACTCTTTTTTTTAATCAAACACAAAAATAAGTATTAAATTTGTTGTCCGTAACTTAAAGAAATAATCATGATTCCTATAAATAGGAATATGACAAATTAAAAAATATTATGGGGAAGCAATAGGATTAAAGGAATCAATAAAATATGAATCAGAAAACTGCACTTTCAAGGACAATGAACCTGATGATGTTTATGAAGAGAGGCAATCGCTTTGCAAAATAAGTTTAATTATATTAATGAACAGATATTAACATTGAAGATGTAATTATTATCGGTGATGAAATGGCTATGGATTTGACAGATATTGGAATTGAGGAAGGACAGAAATATGAAGGAATTTACACTACCATGAGCAGGGATGGTGTGAAAAATGCTGCACCAATAGGAATTGTATGCAAAGGCAAGGACAAACTTGGATGCAGATTATTTGTCGGTACCAAAACCCTGAAAAACATTATGGAAACA
>CADBPS010000111.1 GCA_902796575.1 uncultured Methanobrevibacter sp.
AAAAGAAAATTAAGATTAAACACATAATATAAACAAAAATAACACTATATCGGACATTATTTTTCAGTATGAAATAGGACAGTGCCCTCTTCTTCATACTCTTTTGCATTAAAACTGAAAAGCCAGTTTATTGTACGAAAAAGCGGAGATTTTTTCGGGTCAAATTCAACTTTTTTTTCTTCACTTTCCTTTTTTACCTCAGGTTGCGAATATCTTACAGGTCCACCATAAGAATTGGAAATATAACGTGATTCGTAATAATCACTGTAATCTGAGGATTCGTTTGAAGAATTATCTGCCTCATCAGCATACCAGTGCCCCCAGTTTTGAGCATCCATCCATCCGTCATTTGAATAGTCAAGTTGATCTCCTATCATCCAGTCCCAGCTCACAATATCTCCCCCTTTAACAAATTACAGTGATATGTTCATCTTCAGCTGATGTATAAAATCATCACTATTTATACATATTATATTAACATCTTTATAACTCTTACCATTTTTGTGCAAATCGGTAAAATCAATATGGACAGTAATGTTAATCAGATGAATTTTTGTTTTTCAATCTTTTATTTCTGATTTCTCTTCTGCCTTTCTTTTTTTATACCATCTCACTAAATCAAATTCTGTTAATTTTTCAAATACAGAAGCTTCCGTTCCAAATCCCTTTCTCCAGAAAATATAGATGTATTCATCATCATATCTCAAGGTCATTATAGGATAAGTACTCTTCAGCTAAATCCGACATATCCAAAATCAACACCCTATCTAATTAACATTTTGTGTTAAAGTCAGTGATAAAAACATAGCATAACTGACATATTTTAATACTGCAGAGCGAAATATTAAACTGGAGGGTGTTTTATGAAAGACTGTAAAGTTCCGGTTCATATAACCGGAACGGAGTATAAAAAATTAAAGAAAAATCTGGAATTATTTAACTGCAGTGCGGATAATGATGACAAATTAACTTTTGACGAATTTGTTTCACTGATTTATGAAGTAACATCACTTGAAGAAAAATTAGATTCAAAATACAGCTACCTGAACGCTTTAAAAGAAGAAATCAGCCATCTGGAAGAGCAGTTAAACTCCAAATATCAACAGGGATTAACACCTTCAAAAGACTCAGGTGAAATTTTAAAATCAAGAAAACAAATCATAAAAGATTCCAAATCCAACATCAATGGATTATACTGAATTAAATAGCTCTGGTCATTTAAGTATTATTCCAATAGAAAACTGAATATCAGCATATCTGTCAAGATAAACTAAGTATTTTGCCCTGCAGGTATCGCCAAATTTATCCTGCAACTCAGATGCTGAAGAGGAGTGTTCATATTTTGTATAGCTGCTGTTTGCTACATAACCTATTTTTTCGCCTTGAGCATATACTGCAATTGCATCACTGTCAAATTGATTGTCCTTTTCCTTGACCAGTTTTAAATTCAAACCCCATCCAAGAGCCACATTACCTTTGTAGTGATTCATTCCGGTTATTGTGAATAATTCCTCTTTTTTATATTCTTTTAAAGTATTAAGGCCTCTTTGATAATCTGATTCATAACCCTTCAGAAAATTAATTTTATCCCACGTGGCAAGATATCTCGACAGATATTCTTTGCTTTTTTCTCCGGGACGTGCATTAATAGCTTTTTTTATTAATTCCTCTGCTTTTTTAAGTTTTTGCCTTCCGCCAGGTAAGTCTTTTGATTCCTCAGCCAGCTGACTTGCCCATGTGCGAAGCATTCTTGATTTATTGTCAAAAACTGAATCCTTAGGGGAGAGTTCAAGCGATCTGTTATAGCACTCTTCCGATTCCCTATATCTTTCCAGAAACTCCAAAATATTTGCTTTTAAATCCCAGTTGTCTGGATGCATATTATCCAAATCCAGTGCCATGTTAATATACTTAAGTGCATCTTCGTATTTTGCATTAAAATAATAGTCCCATGCTTTTTCTGAATAATAATCCCTCTGAGAATAATCCTCACTGTATCGGGGGCTTTTTTCATCCCTCCGGTGATGACCCCAGTTTTGAGCATCCATCCATCCGTCACTTGTATAGTCAACAGGATCTCCTATCTGCCAGTCCCTACCCATAATATTTCCTCTTTTTAATAGCTAAAATGTGACGAGCTGATATTTTTTCAATAACAGCAATAAAATTTTTATCTGCAATGGCCAATATTGCCTTCCCACAATAAATGGTATATTACACTGACTTTATATCAATTGCGATATAGATAACAAAAGTCATAAATTTAAATCTTTATATAGAAAGTATTAATAATTAAATATAGGGCTAATTAAATGTAGTGAAAATAAAAAAACCATTAAAAATATGATCATTAAATAGAATGAAATTAAAGCATGGATTGATTCTACATATCACCAGTTTCTAGCGGCTTTTGCTCCAGTGATTATTCTTATGATTAAACACCCAAGATAATTAGTCAAAATCATACTTTTCCAGTTCCCCGTCAAGCAAGTCCCTTAACTGCCTTGCAACTGCTGGAGACATTATGATTTCTGTTTTTGCAGTCCTTATCATACCTACATTGGAACTCTTTAAAATCCCATTATTCTTTTCAATTTCATCCTTAAATAATATTAACCTTATGTCAAAAGGCGACGAGGCAACAGCTCCGCCCGTAATATAATATTCAGTCAGATCCTCAGGTATAAATAAATTCAATTCCTTCTTTTCTTCGATGGTAATACACTCCTTCAAAGTGTGGATGAAAAATCTAAAACAGGAGCCTCATCAAAGTTTGCTTCAATTTCAGCATGTTTAGTATGCTTCGAAACAGACAGAAAATCAGCATCACTGCACTTAAAAGATAACTCCATTTTATATGACCTTCTCAAATATTCATTGGCTTCTATCAGCCCCAATGCCAATACTCTTTCATCATCAGGTTTTAATTTAAACCTCTTAGCACCTTTCTTTTCAACTTCCAAAACACCAATTTCTTCCAGTTGATTCATATGGATATAAACCGTTTTTGATGAAACATCTGCCATTCTGGATATTTCTTCAGCAGTTAAAAATGAATCAGAATATGATAATAGCTCCTCCAATATTTTTATCCTTGCATTTTCCCCAAATAATTCATTTAACAACATTATAATCATCTCATGAACCATTCTCTCAAGAGGTAATTAATAGTTTGTCACTCCCCATATATATACTTTTACTTTTACTTCTAAAAAAATTGTAATATACTTCTAAAAATTATCCAATATAAGTTCTTTTCATGATAAGGTCACCTGGATAATTTTAAAACACACCCCTTAAGAATATTTCACCGAAGTAAATGCAAACAAGAATAAAACAACCGGAAACTTTTCAAAAAATAGCATGCGATATAACAAAAGTTCCAGATAAAAGTCCATATTACAATTATATTCTGATTTAGTCTGACAAATCCAATTAAATAATTTAGAAACTCTAAAGATGTTGCAGACACGTTAAAAAAGATAGATTTTGTTAAAGTATCTTTTAAATAATATTTTGTTCATCTAAAGCAATAGAAGAAAATAAATTTCATCAGCTGTTTTTTTAAACTGATTATAAGAATGAAAAGGTTTTTGGTGGTATGAATATTACATCATCTTCCTTTTCAATGAAATCCGTTTTATTTGAAACTACAATCCCATAATCAGCACCATATTTATCCATAGCGTTTTTTACCTGTCTTTTTGTTTAGCTGCCTATTTCTGATTCTATAGGCACTGCAGTGCCGAATAATTTTTTAACAATAAAATCAACACCTCCCTTTTGTGAATCATAATACACATTGAAATTAATGGATAAAATATTGTTCACAAAACACAAACACAACCATATAAATACTTGTTCACAAAACACAAACACTAATATCAAATAATACCTCTCGCCTAATCGGAAGGTTCAAATCCGTTTTAGCTTTCTAAATCTCTAATAAAAAAATATGATAAAATTTCAAGATTTCATACTGTTCCCAAATCCAAACCATCCACATTTATAATCAATGAAAATAATTATTGCAACGGTGATGAGTAACATTGGTATGGTAATTATCGAATCCATAAATGAATTATCAAAAGGACGGGCCGCAATGGTCAGTGATTCCCCATAAGTTTTTGATCAGCGTAAAACCCAAGAATAATGGAAACAGCAAATGATGCTGATTCCACATTGCTTTCCAGTCCGGAGATATTTGAGAAAAACAGAAAACACAAGATTTATCCCGTCACCCAAATATGAAAATCAACACAAGAGTAAACATTATGCCTAAAAGCAATACTAAAATAGGATTATACCACTTATAATTTTTTAATGACACAGAGGGCGTTCGCCAAAAATAAATTTTTTAATTTGAACATTTTATAACTATATTATATTTTTCTTTTTTTTAATTTTTCATGTGAAATGTGGTTGTGATGTGAGTATGAAAACTTCATATTTTTTGTCAAAAAAAAACAGATTAAATAACAGTTAATTAAATTATGCCTTTTTAAAATAATTATTTTAAAATATAATGATCTAAAATACATATTTTACCATTTTAATATGTAAGTAAGCACTTGCACTCGAAAAATTTTATATATGGCCTCAAATATACTAATAAGAAGTTGTGGGAAGTTCTAAAAACAAAAATACTTTTCCGCAACAAGCAATAGCAAAAATTAATTATTACGGTCTTCCCGTAAGATCTAAAAAAAATGAAATCAGCTGCTGAACATCAATTATAAAAGAGGTGAACAACATGGCACCAACAGGTTGTTTTGGAAAATTATTCAAAAAAATATTCGATTTATTCGATTAAGAATGATAAAAAAATAAATGAACTAAAAGGAGGCGAATAACATGGCACCAACAGGTTGTTTTGGAAAATTATTCAAAAAAATATTCGATTTATTCGACTAAAATTAAATTGGAGGTAAAACACATTGAAATTTAAAAAAAAAAACAAGTGCAAAAGACACCTCGTCATCATTACGAGGTGAACTGCACAAATATATTCTTTTTAACTATTTTTGATTCAACGTATTGTAGTAATAACCTTTTTTTAACAAAAGCTCATCATGAGTTCCCTGCTCAATTATCTTACCATTTTCAAGAACAATAATTTTATCGGCATTTGTTATTGTTGAGAGTCTATGGGCGATTATGAAACAGGTGCTGCTGTCCATAAGATTGTTCATTGCATCCGAGATGAGTTTTTCAGTTCTTGTATCGACGTTGGATGTGGCTTCGTCAAGTATCAGTATCTCTTTTTTTGAAAGGACTGTTCTGGCAATTGTTAAAAGCTGTTTTTGACCCTGGGAAATATTGTCCGTGTCTTCGTTTAGGTATGAATCGTATCCTTCGGGAAGCTGTTTTATGAAATTGTCGGTACGTGCCTGTATTGATGCCTCAACTATTTCATTTTCTGTTGCATCAAGATTGCCATATCTGATGTTGTTTTCGATAGTGTCTGAAAAGAGCCATGAATCCTGTAGCACCATTCCAACCATGGATCTGTAGGAATGATTGTCGTATTCATTGATGTTTACTCCATCAATCATGATTTTACCGCTATCAACTGGATAGAATTTCATGAGCAGTTTCACAAGTGTGCTTTTGCCCGCACCGGTTTTGCCGACAATAGCTATTTTTTGACCTTTTTTCACGGTCAGGGAGAAATCATCAATAATTTTTTCACCTGGAACATAGCTGAAATTGACATTTTCGAATGTGATTTCATCATTGAGTTTAAAAATCTGTTTTGAGGAAGGATTTTGCTCATCATCATATTCGAGAAATTCAGAGATTCTTGCGCTTGATGAGAGAGCTGTCATTACCACACTCATTACGCTTGCAAGCTCTTCAAGGGGGTTTGTGAAGTTTTCCGCATACTGCATGAATGTGACTATCCTGCCCACCGGGAATACTCCCTGAATAACAAAGAGTCCTCCGAATACAGCTATTGCAATGTATCCAATGTAGTTCATTATCTGTATTAATGGATGTATGAGGCTTGCAAAGAAGTTTGCTTTCCATTCATCCTCAAATAATCGGGCATTGTTTTTTCTGAAATCATCCATTGAAATATCCTGATAATTGAATGACCTCATGGCATCATGGACTGTGATGCTTTCCTCTATTTTTGAGTTGAGCTGGCCTTTCATTTTCAGCTGGGATTTGAAATACTTCTGTGAAAATTTCACCATTAATCCTATTAGCACAAATGCAATTGGGATTAGAACGACAATCAGAAGGGTCATCCAGACATTGATCATCAGCATAACTATCAATGACATCACGAGAGTGATTACTATTGTCATCATTTCCATGAGTGATTCCGTTATCCCCGATGTGAGATTGTCGATGTCGTTTGTAAGTCTTGAAAGGATATCTCCACGCTTGTTTTTGTCAACCTCACTCATCGGCAAGCTGAGGATTTTGCTTATCATCCTCTGCCTTAATGTGAATGCGATGTCTGATGAGATTTTAATGATGAAATACTTCTGAAGGTAGGAGAATAAGAAACTGACTACATAGATAACTGAAACAGTTAAAAGGATATTGGCCAAAGAGGCGAAGTCCATGGTTCCTGTACCGTGCAGAATATTGTTTGCGCCGTCAAAGATTATTGTAACTGCATCCCCTATGAGCACCGGTGCAATCACTGTCAAAACACTGGATATTATCACAAATATAACGGAAAATATAAAGCGGAACTTGTGCTCCATCAGGAGAGCTATGATGTTTTTCATCTCTTTTTTCTTATCAAGAGGTGTTTCTCTTTCCATTACAATCCGCCTCCCACAACATCTGACTGACTGTCAAAGATTTCCCTGTAAGTCTCACAGCTTTCATAAAGCTCGTCATGATTACCCCGGTCGATTATCTCCCCCTTATCCATCACGAGTATTTCATCGGCATCAGCAATGGTTGAAATCCTCTGAGATACGATAACCCCTGATGATGCCTTCAAATCGGACATTATGTTGTCCATTATGATTTTTTCAGTGTTCATGTCAAGTGCTGAAAAGCTGTCGTCGAAAAGATAGAAGTCATGATGCTTCATAAGGGATCTTGCAATGGACAGTCTCTGTTTCTGGCCTCCGGAGAAGTTTGACCCTCCCTGTGAGACTGCATCATCGGGACTTTCAACAAAATCTACATGGGCTTTTCTGAGAGCATCTTCAATTTCACTGTCCGTTGCATCATGTTTTCCCATAATCATGTTTGATTTTACGGTTCCCTCCATGAGCAGGGTTTTCTGTGGAGTCAAAGATATTTTATCTCTTAATGAATCCAGCTTAAAGTCTTTGATGTTTTGCCCGTCAATGAGAATTTCACCTGAAGTCGCATCATGGAGGCGTGGAATCAGGTTAAGCAACGTTGATTTTCCACTTCCGGTTCCTCCGACAATACCAATTGTCTTTCCACTTTCCAGTTTTAGATTAATGTTTTTCACAGATTCTATTTCGCTTTGAGGGTAGGCGTATGAAACGTTTTTGAATTCTATTGTTGGATTATCATTGATTTGAAGAAGTTCCCCGTCTTTAATTTCAGGTTCGATTTCAAGAATCTCGTTTATACGTCTTCCGGAAACGACTATTCTTGGAAGGGCTATCATGAATACTCCCACCATTGCAAATGAAACTACAATCTGTGTTGAATACTGTATGAATGAAACCAGATTTCCAGTCATGATAAGTCCGCCGGAAACTTCATATGATCCGAAATAGACGATTGCAACAACCATCAGATTCAGTATTACAATAAGCAGAGGCTGCATCGGAAGAAGATTCCTGTATATGTTAAGGTTCAAATCCAGATACTGCCTGTTAATCTTTTCGAACTTTTCGTTTTCAAAGTCCTGTCTGACAAAGGCTTTGATTACCGGCATTCCAATAAGGATTTCCCTTGCATTCTGGTTGATTCTGTCCATATACTCCTGAAGGGTGTTGAATTTTGGAAGCACCCTTGCTCCGATTACAAAAATAAGAATCATTATTAAAATGAATGCTATAACTATAATCCATGTCAGGTCTGTTTTAATTTCAAATGCCTTTATGATACTTCCGATTCCCAAAATCGGTGCAAAGACTACAACAGTCAATCCCAGAAGGAGTATAGTTTCAATCTGGTTGATGTCGTTTGTTATCCTTGTTATAATGGATGCTCTTGAAATACTGTTGAGTTCATTGCTTGAAAACCTGAGAACATTTTCATATGCCATTTCTCTTAAATCACGAGCATAGCTTGTTGACAGTTTGGCGGAGAAATATGAACACATAATCTGTCCTACAGCCGAGATCCCAATCATTAAAATCATCATGCTTGCGATACTGTATATTGCATTCATATCACCGTACTGAATGCCTTCGTTGATTATCTTGCCGGTATACTGGGGCAGCATCAAAAGACCGTAGGCTTCAATAACCAGACCAACAAAAACAAGTATGATATGGCCTATTTTGCTTCTGAGTGGTATTGCCAGTTTCATCATCACGGATATGTTTGTTGGAAAATGATGTTAAACTTTTCATATCGTAATATATAATAGCTTATGAGGATAAAACATTCTTATGTTATCAAGAATTAATGATTTTGCTGATTTTTCAAAAACAATTTCAGAAGCGCGAAAACATTCAGGAAACATTTCAACACTAAAAGAATTTGGACTGTTCATAGGATGCTTTATTGTTCTGCAAATACTGATGGCTGGCGTTGGTTTTATTCTGGAATTTGCATTTAAAAACCCTTCAGGCGATTTAACTGTGCTTTTGAATCTTTTGACATTCCTTCCGGTACCTTTTTTCATGATACTTTTGTCCCGTAGGATTGAAAAAAGAAGCCTTGAAAGTTTCGGATTTGCACAGAATGCATTGCCGTCAGTTGCTAAGGGACTTCTTATAGGACTTGTGATGTTTCTTGCCGTTGTAGTAATAGGAGTTATTTCCGGCCAGTACCGGTTTGCAGGATTTGATTTTAGTTGCTCATATTTTTTCATCCCATATCTGGTTTGTTTTGCCGTCCAGTCATTTTCTGAAGAGTTCTATTCAAGAGGATGGACCATAACATACTTTTCAAAAAACCATTCAATAATCACTGCAGTTTTAATCAGCTGTATTGTATTCATACTTCCGCATATGATGAACACCGGATTGAATCTCATGGCTGTCATTAATCTGTTTGTGTTTGGTCTGGTGTTTGCAGTACTGTTTTTGAGGTTTGACAACATTTGGGTGTGCTGTGGTCTTCACACAATGTGGAACTTCACACAGGGATTTCTGATGGGATTCAATGTAAGCGGGATTGAAACATCATCAATCATAAAATTCACTCAGACATCTTCATCCCTCATCGCAGGAGGATCCTTTGGACCGGAATCCAGTTTGATTGTGACATTTGTGGCAATTATTACACTGATTGTGCTGGTATACTATCCGAAAAAAGTCTGAATGAAATTATCCCCGTCATTTTTATTGAATAAATCCATATATTTAAAATCACAGGATATCCTTTATATCAAGCACCGGGGTGCCGTCAAGCATATCCACCCCTTTGAATTTAATGACATTGTCTTTTATTTCTACAATTTTTATCGTTGAAACACCAATTGGATTTGGCCTTTGTGGTGCATGAGTTGAAAATAATCCTTTGATGGGACCGTTTCCCATGAAAGGAACTCTTTGATTGAATCCTTTTGATTTGTGAAAGTAAAAAAGAACCATGTACTCTTCAGAGGCCTTCATGCTGGACATGCTTTCCAGATATTCTTCTTTTATAATTATTTCTGCTTCAACATCCCCTGATTCTCTTGTAGATTTTGGCATGTTTTTAACATCTCTGTAAGGGGATTTAATGTATCCGATTGGTTTAAAAATTATTTCCTCATCCATAAACTCATCTCCTAGATTTAAAAGTGTCACTGCAATCAAGTTCATTGATTTGTGTTCCCTGAGTTTCAGGAAATGTCCAAATCCAGATACCTACCATCAGTGCAAATATCGCTGCAATGGCAATGCCGTAACTTAAATCATAGTATGTTGCCACAAGTGTTATTGTGAGGGGCGTTATAAACTGTATTCCTCTTGCAAGGTTGAATACCGTTCCAACTGCGGTGCTTCTGATTTTTGTAGGAAAGAGCTCCGAGAATAATGCGCCGAATCCTCCGAAAAATCCTGTTCCAAAGCCTGTTAAAACCAGGAATACAAAAATGATATGGTTGAACGAATTGATCTGATTCCAGAAGAGCGTTATCATCGCTATGCTTACGGCCATTATGAAACTGTATAATGTGAATGCCCGGCGTCTTCCAAGTTTTTCCGAAACAAAACCGAAGGTTGTATAACCCATAAAGTCTCCGAACTGAATTATAATAACTCCTATTGTTGAGCCAACAATTGTCAGTCCTCTTTCATCTGCAAGATATGTTGGAAGCCATGAATAAGTGTACCAGTATGCAGACATACCGAATATGCACAGTACCACTGAAATAAGAAACATTTTTCTGTGTCGGGCTGAAAGCAATTGTTTAAACTCTTTGAGAATGCCCTTGGATGCATATTCCTTTTTGTTTTGAAGCCAGACATCAGATTCCTTAAGATACCTTCTCACAAGAATAACCATTAATGCAGGCAAAATTGAAACTAAAAATGTCATTCTCCATCCGATATGAGGACTCACCAGTCCTCCGACAATTGAAGCTAGAATCACACCGACAGGTGCTCCCGACTGCATGAAAGCACCGTATTTGGCTCTCAGTTTATCAGGGAATGTTTCGTTGATATAAGTCTGTCCGATACCCCATTCACCACCCACACCAAGGCCTGTAATGAATCTGAAAAGTATCAGTGAATAAAATGACCATGAAAATGAACATAAAAGCGTGCCGACAGAATAAATTATAATTGTCCACTGAAGTACTCTTTTACGTCCGAATTTATCTCCTAAAGCTCCGAAAACAATTCCTCCAAGACCTGTTGCAAAAAGTGAAATGCCCAGACATAATGACAGCATTTCAGCAGATATGTTCAGGCTGGAGCGGATTGGGGCAACCAGAAATGTAAACAAAAACAGATCATAGAAATCAAAAACCCAACCTGCCCAGCTCAGTCCAAAAATCATATAATGATCTTTTGTAAGTCTTTCAGATTCATTTAAAAGCATTTAACACACCCTTTTATTAATGCATCATAGTGTAAACGGCCGCAATACTTGGAAGAATAATGAGGATAGTGTTACGAATCATCCTTAAACGGCGTTTTCTCCATTCCTTTTTTGTAAGCTCCCTTGTTTTCGGGATTTTTAAAACGCTCATAATAATACTGGCCGAGAGGAAAATGAAATATGTATTGATTATAAAGAGATACCCTGCTCCAATAAGCATGTCCCATCTTCCGTTTGCAATCGCATAGCCGCAGGTACATAAAGGCGGCATCAGAGCAGTTGCAATTGCAACACCTGGAATAACAGTATTGGCCTTGTCCTGTCTGGTCTGTCCGATAATTCCTGCAAGTCCGCCGAAAAAGGCAACAAGCACATCAAAGAAATTAGGTGCTGTTCTTGCAAAAAGTTCTGCAGTCGGCTCCTTAACCGGAGAGAGTAAAAAATAAATCATCGATGCGGCAACACTGATTGCAACCTGCAGTGCAAAACCTGCCATATGCTTTCGAAGAAGAGAGTAATCCGTAGATACGCTTGCATATGCCGAAGCAAGAATACTTCCCATTAAAGGGGATATCAGCATTGCACCGATAATAACTGCAGTCGAACCTACATTAAGACCTACAGATGCAATTATCATTGCACATACCAGTACGCACATGTTGGTTCCGGTGACTTTTCCGCCATCCAGAAGACGTGTGCGGATTTCGTCATTTGATGCTGAATCCTCGGATAATGAAAATGTTTTCCTGATTTTTTCTTTTATTGAGTCATTTTGATTTATTGTCATATTGTCATTTCCAGAAAGTTTTCACTATAGAGATACTTTGATGTTTGATGTTAATTAAAGTGATTGATATGATTTCATTAAATTTACCTGCAATTCGATATTACAGATAAAAAAGGCAAATACTTGTATTAAAAATATTCGCATTTAAATATCCGTACTTCAACAATCTAAAGTACTTCATATTAATGAAGTTGGATTTACAACTTCAAATAAATGAAGTACTTCATGCAAATGAAGTAAACCCTAACAAATATATCATAATTTTTGCTAAATAGATGAATTCTGCGTAACATATTTCACCTCACACAGAGCGAAAACAAGAATATTTGATAAGCACACAATGTTTATTTAATTCATACACCAGTTAAAATGATAATAATTGGAATTGCTCAATTATATATAGTATTTTTTCATATAACATTAAATGGAGGTGGATAACAGCGCATTACAGGAATATTAGGAATTCTTTTAATTATACTGGGTTTGCTCTTTATAATTTTTCCATTTTACGGCACTGTAACGATATCACTAATAGCTGGTGTAAGTCTAAGTGTTCGGTTTTGCCCTAATAGCTAGTGGATTTTCAATATTAAGGGCAGTAACACATCTTTCAGCAGTTAATATACACAGGCGTATTTTATCGATAATTATAGGATTGCTGTTCATATATAAAATCGAAATGCTTTCCATAGTTGTTTCATTCCAGTTCTACATAATTTCATTTATAATGATGTTTGTCGGTATTATAGGTCTGTTTTCAGATTCAAAGTATCCAAAATCCGTTCTGTGCTTATTCTGATTTTAGGCATTATAGCTAAATATCTTGCATTCTTTTCATTTGCAAATCCATTTTATGCTACAATAATCATTGGAGTGTGCTTAATTGTAGATGGTGTATGTTTCTGCATCATATAACAGGGCATTGAATATCAAATACTCCCTCATTACTTTTTTAAATTTTAAACTCCAAAATCCTCATTTAAATCTGCCTGAACTTTTATTTTAAAAAAGGAATAGAACCAACTGGATATTACTGCTGTGATGAGCAATTTCCTCATGAAAATAGTGAAGCATTAGCTCGTTTAGCTTTAATCGACACCATAAATAATCTACCTATTAATGAAATCATAGTCAACAAAGAAGATTTTGACAAAAATCCCATTAAAGATTTTCTAGAATCCTCACTTACAGGTTTACCAAAAGAAGTATTAATAACAGATGGTGCACCAGCATATCATGATATTGTTGATAAAATAGGAATCCACCATCAATTATGCATATTCCAAATAATAAAAAATCACCACACAAAAACATTCAGATTAATTTCAAAAATCCCAAGACGAATAAGAACAATCAACAAGACAATTGCAAGTAATAAAACAACCATTGAAATGCTAGAAACAGAAATTCAAGAAAATAATTTGTCTAAAAAGAAAAAGAAGAATAAGAGAGGTAAAATAACAAAACTAAAAAATAAAAACTGTGATTTAAGAAAGGAAAAATCAGAAAAGAAAAATGAATTAAAAGAATTATTAAAGACTATTGAACGTATAGAAAACATATATGATGCAGATGATAAAAAAGGGTCAAGTAGAAAATTTAACACAATTAATAATAGTAGAAAATTCCTAAATAGAAACATTTGTAGTTTTCTAGAAAATCTAGATAAAAAATTTGATTGAACAGTAACATATTATGATGACCAATTAATCCCCCGAACAAATAATACAATTGAACGATACTTTGGAATAACACTACCAAGATACATTAAACGAAGATACAAAACAATCGGAGGTTTAACCAGATGGATTAGATTACAAAAGATTAGATAGGTACAAGGAAATGTTTTACATGAGTATTCAATTGAAAATCTGTCGATGACAGCATATCTGCAAGAAAATTATGCAATATCATGACGATACTAGACAGGGACATTATATTATTGTAGATTTCTAAAGGATATGATAATTCGTCCTTAATTTTGTTAATATCAAAGTTTTCTTTGAAATTTTATTATAATAATTTTATACTTATTAATTCCAATTTGGCAGTTTCTATAAGCCCCATAATTATCAACCCCCAAAACTAATTCAAATTTTTAAGATTTATTTAATCTTAAAATCATCCCATATCTCACTTAATTTCACATCATTCATATAAAGTTCATCAATGTCTTCCTCTTTTAAATTGGTAAATCTCAGTAATTCATCAGTTTCCAAGTTATATTTTATTATTAAATAATTGCCGTATAAATACATATAATTTTCCTTTTTTATTATGCTATTGACCATCCAATAAGGATAGGACAATTTAAATATGAATTCCAATTGATTGTTGTCAAGATTATACATATATAATCCATTACTGTCTTCAGCTGTTGAATAAAAATACAGAATATTATCTTCAATAAATGCTGCAGATATGGCTAAACCATAATTTTCGAATATTGTTATATCTTCAAAGTAATCATCATATTTTCTGATTTCATGTAAACTGGTTCTTCGAAGAGATAAATGGCTCAAACTGGATATTGCATAGACCATATTGTTGTATTCAAATACTTGGTTGAAATTTCCTGAACCTGCCTGTTCTGCACCATATTCTGTAATAATGTATAAATTTCCACCCCACTCACCATAGTTTTCAGTAATTACTGTTCCAATTGAGGTTTCAAATTTATCAATGGATAAAAATTCATTTTTTGTTTTAAGTTTTATTTCACCATTTTCTAAAAAAAGATGATACTCATTTCCTATATACATTGGCCATACGCCAATTTCATCAGTTAAATTATAAAGAATATAATTAATTTCTGTAAAATCAGAAACTGTTTCAACTTCAAAGTTTTTATTTTCTTCAAATCTTTCATTAATCAGTTCTAATTTAAATTCAGAATACTCAACATCTATTTTTCTTTCAAACACTTTTGTTTCATTTATGTAATTTAGTTCCGGAAGATTATTCATTATACATCACCATTTAAACTTAATTAATTCTATTATATGATTTGGATGCGTATTTGATGACAATTATTAAAAACTCAACATTAATTTCTTTTTCGATGGTTTACATAATATTTGTTTTACATTCATATTAATCACTTAGGATGGTTTGTGTATTGGTTAATTTTCCTTCGCAATTTGGACATGGATAACTTTCATCAATAAAACTTATAAACTTTCTTTCCACATTTGGGACAAGTAATTGTGCTGATATTCTCATCTTCATTGAAATTCAAATATTCAACACGATAAATGTAGTTTAAGATTCTTTTTAAGTAATTTTTGTTCCATGAAATTTTACGGTCTAATTCATCAATAAAATTTCCATAGGCATGTCTTTTACAATATTCAATAGCTTCTTTTTCAAAATCAAAATCTTGAATTGTTACTGTATAATCGCAATACTCTAATTCCAAATAATTAACATAAATGTCTTCTCTACCTTCAAGAAATTTTTTTTGTTCATTTTCGGATAGTTCAGCAAAGTAATTCATGACGTCTGGTGTTAATGGGTGAGGTTTTTTTTCAATTGTAGAGTATGACCCACAATTTTCATATTTATTTTTTATTTAGTATTACTAATCTTATTATTTTTATTATCGTGGCGTTAATTTTATATTG
>CADBPS010000112.1 GCA_902796575.1 uncultured Methanobrevibacter sp.
TGGCTGATTTACAAAACGCTATTAGAAGCGCATTCAATTTATCTGTAAACGCAGCTATACCTACTGATGAAACTATTTCCACAATCATAACTCTCGCATACACCAGAGCAATCAATGTCGGTGTAGAAGCAGCAATTATGACATCCGAAACTTCAGAACCACTTATTGGTTTGGCTCAGGCTAAAATGTTAGCATTAGCATCCGAGGTATCAGGTACTGCAGGTGCTCTTGACGACGAATTGGCTGACAAACTTTCCAACGTTGCTGTAGCAGCAGCTCCAGCAGTTGAAGAAGAAGTTGTTGAAGAAGAGGAAGAAGAGGAAGAAGAAAGTAGTGACGAAGAAGCAGCAGCTGGATTAGCTGGTCTCTTTGGTTAAAATTATAATTAAAATTTTTATATTTGAAACAATTATTTAAAAAATTTATGGTGATAACATGGAATACATATATGCAGCAATGATTTTGCACAGTGCAGAAAAAGATATTAACGAAGAAAATGTTAAAAGTATTATTGAAGCAGCAGGTATTGAAGCTGACGATGCTAGAATCAAAGCTTTAATCGCAGCTTTAGAAGATGTTGACATCGACGAAGCTATGGAAACTACTGCAATGGCTGCAGCAGCTCCTGCAGCAGCTCCTGTAGCTGAAGCTGCTGACGAACCTGAAGAAGAGGAAGAAGAAGAGGAAGAAGAAGCAGCAGAAGAAGCAGCAGCTGCTGGTTTAGGTGCTTTATTCGGATAGATTTATATAATCTATCACTCTTTTTTTCTTTTATTTTCGATTTAACAGTTACACTATTTTTTCACCAATACATCTCATTCAACCACAAACCAAACATTTTTTGAAAATTATGTTGTAATTTTTAACCTTTTGATGATTTATTTATTCTATTAATGAGTTTTTTTTTTTACTATGCATAAATACTTCTTAAATGCTATCTATTTATTTTTGAATATGTTATATAATGGTATATTATCATTTGAAATTCATCAAAACATTTATAAATAAACATTAAATCTATATGGCGAGCAGATTTAGGAATTTGCAAGTTGTTATGGATAATTTAAAACAGGTAAACTTAATTTTGTACTTTCAAAACCAATTGAAGTTTATTATTTGATTAGGCAAATGTTCACCATGATTTAAATCTAATTATGCTTACATGGATTTCTTATTATGAATTTATCTGATTTCGTTCAATTTTGAACAGTAAGTAGTGCTGTAAGAAAAACCAATAACTATAAATTATAAAAAATTCATAGCGTATACCTGGTATACGCAGTATGAGGGAGTTGAAAAAATATGTTGAACAAAACAATTAGAGTTTCTGATGAAGTTCATAAACTGCTATCTGCATTAGCAACAAAAAATGACACTTACAATGATGTTATAAAAAGATTGATTGAAAATAATGAGGAATTTACTGATGCACAAGCAGAATTCTACAATCAGGAAATTGAAAGAGTTGAAAAAGGAATACATGAAAATGTCACTAAAATAACTTTATTCGAACTTGAATCAAGAGTGGCTAGACTGGAGCAAGAGATTAATCATGACCTATAAAGTATTAGAACATGACAAAGCTAAAAAGTTTAAAAGAAAACACAAAACAGATAAACGATTGATTCTACGTATCGAAAAGAAATACATTGAAATCATAGAAAATCCTTATAAATCTAGTTTTTTCTGAAATGAAAAGTGACAAATGCCCTAAATGTCGGAGAGCAAGAATTGGGGATTACAGAATAGTATATTTTGTCTCAGAAAAGAAAAACCTAATTGAAATTATTGATATCATTCCTCGTAGTAATGACTACAGATTGTTTTAAATTCAGTATAATCCATCATTATTAAAACACAAATCAACAGATTCATTTGTTCACAAAAACATGAACAACTGGGATATCAAAAAACAGCATAATATGTGACATTAGTGAATGGACATAATGCCATACAGCATGCATCACCACATAAACATAAACGAGGCAATAAAATCAATTCGATAAAAAATGTGAACCCTTAAATCACCTAGAACAGAGGGGTAAACCTTATACTTAAAAGAAAGAACAGCCTAATAATAATATTACTTGATAAAAACATCAAATAATAGACTATATATTACATTATAAACAAATGTTCTAATGATTAACTCTTTGAATTGATTAAAATGGTTGAAATATTTAATGAACTAGGTTATAAAAAACAAAAATGTGAAACTTGTGGTCAGGAGTTTTATTCACAGGTAACAAGGAATACTTGTGGTGATGCTCCATGTGATGAATATGAGTTTATTAATAATCCTGCAACAGATAAACCATATAATTTATACGAAATCCAACAAGTTTTTAGAGAATTTTTAGAAAAGAAAGGCCATATCCACATTCATAGATATCCGGTACTGGCCAAAAGATGGAGAGACGATGTATTTCTGGTTGGCGCTTCAATTTTCTGTTTCCAGCCTTGGGTAACTTCCGGTCTTGTTAAACCACCGGCTAATCCTATAGAAATTGCGCAGCCGTCTATCAGGTTAAATGATGTTGACAATGTTGGAAGAACCGGCAGACACATGACCTGTTTTACAATGGGATCCCACACTGTAATCAATACTGAAGATGAGTTCATATACTGGGAAGATGAAACAATAAGAATCTGCCATGAATTTTTCGACTACATTGGAATCAACACTGAAGAAATAACATTTATCAAATCCTGGTGGAGCGGCGGAGGTAATGAAGGTCCGTGTTATGAAGTCTGCTGCAGAGGTGTTGAATTGGCAACCCTTGTTTTTATTCAGTATGAAACATTGGAAGATGGGGGTAAGGTTGAAATTCCAATCAAAGTTGTGGACACGGGATATGGGCTTGAAAGAATAGCCTGGATTTCACAGGGAACTCCAACAGCATATGATGCATGTTTTGCGCCGGTTGTTAATAAACTCATGGAATTAACTGGTGTTGAAATCAATGAAGACATTCAGGGAAAGAATGCTCAGATAGCAGGAATGATGGATATTGAAGATATAGGGGATATTAGAGAGCTGCGCCAGCAGGTTGCAGATAGTTTAGGAATCCCTCTTGAAGAGTATTTAAAAGATGCCGAACCGATGGAAGCAATTTACATTATTACTGATCATACCCGATGTTTAGCTTTTATGCTGGCTGATGGTATCATACCATCCAACGTTAAGGAAGGATACCTTGCTCGTCTTGTCTTAAGAAGAACCATCAGATTTATGAAAGAGCTGAATATGAAGGAATCTCTTAAGGATATAATGGAAATTCAGTTAAACTTTTTGTCTGAATTTTATCCGGAAATTAAGGATTCAGAAAATCATATTATGAATATCATAACATTGGAAGAGGAAAGATATGGGGCTACCATTAAAAAAGGAACAAATATTGTTAAAAGATCAATTAAAAAACTCAAAAAAGAAGGTAAAAATGAAATGCCTCTTGATATGTTAATTGATTTGTATGATGCTCATGGTATTCCTCCTGAAAGTGTTGCTGAAATTGCAGGCGATTCATTTAATATTAATGTTCCGGATAATTTCTTCACCCTTGTTGCAGGTGCACATGAAAAGGATACTACAAATAAGAAGTCCAATTTCAAAGTTGACTATCCTGAAACAGAATTATTATTCTATAAAGATTTCTATCAGAAAGAGTTTGAAGCCGAAATTCTGGGAATTGTGCAGAAGGATAACCGGAACTGTTTAGTATTTGATAAAACAATATTTTACCCTGAAGGAGGAGGCCAACCTTCCGACATAGGTGAGATTAAAATTGGTGATAAATCATTTAAAATGATATATGCTGAAAAAATTGATAATGTAGTTCTGCACCATATAGATGGTGATATTGATAATAATGTAATTTCCAAAAAAGTAACGGGATTCATTGACTGGCAAAGAAGGATAACTCTTGCACGCCATCACACAGCAACACACCTTATTGTAGCTGCTGCCCGTAAAATACTGGGAAATCACATATGGCAGGCCGGAGCTCAGAAAGGTATTGAAAAGTCACGTATTGACCTATCACACTACAAACGCATATCTCAAGAGGAATTAAATGAAATAGAAAAATTGGCCAATGAATATGTAATGGATAATATTGACCTTGATATCCGCTTCCACACAAGGGATGAAGCTGAATCATTATATGGATTTACTCTCTATCAGGGAGGAATTGTTCCGGGCAAAATGATACGTGTTGTTAAAATTCCAGGAATTGATATTCAGGCATGTGCGGGAACACATGTTCCAAGAACCGGTGCCATAGGCCCAATAAAAATAAATAAAACTGAAAGGGTTCAGGATGGGGTTGAAAGAATTGATTTTTCCGCAGGATTAGCGGCGATTAATTCAATTCAAAATGTAGATGAAATACTGCGTGAAAGTTCAGCTATTTTTAAAGTAGACAATGAACAGCTGCCAAAAACATGTAACCGGTTTTTCACTGAATGGAAAGCACAGAAAAATGAAACCGATAAGTTAAAATCTGAAATTGCAACACTTAAGATGAAATCACTTGCAGATGATTATACTGAAATCAAAGGTTTAAAAGTCGTAAATCAATTAATTGATGGGGACTTTAAGGAACTTCAAAAAATAGCTACTGATTTCACAGACAATGGAAAAGCAGATGTTGTCATTATGGGAAACAATGACGGTAAAATTGTAGGTGCAGCATCTCAAAAAGCTATTGATGAAGGTGTTAAAATCAATGATATTATAAAAACTGCTGCAGGCATTTTAGGCGGTGGCGGTGGCGGCCGTTTAACCTTAGCACAGGGTGCCGGTAAAAATTCTGACAAAATGGAAGAAGCTATTGAAAAAGCTGTTGATTTAATTTAACATTGTGGACTGGTGTTATTTTGACTTATCAGAAGAAATGCAATAACTGCGGCAGAAAAATAAACGGTGTTCATACTAAATGTCCTTACTGCAATTGCGATTCTTTAACTGAACTTGCCGAACAGAGCTTTGATTTGAAAAAACTGATTGACGGCAGTTTTGAATATGCAGAAATGATAGATAACAACAACATCTATGATGCAGATAATGCTCCATTAATTAGTGAATGGAAATCCAAAAATTTAAGTGTCAAACATGCCTTGTTCAGTGATTTTCTAGAATGGCTTGCTTTTCTGGGAATGAGTGATGGAGAATTTTCCGACGAAGAAATATCCTTTATAAATTATTATTTGAATTCTAATTTCACTATCGAAGATTTGGAAAAATTGGTTTTTTTAAAGTCTGATGAAAACAAATTACCTGTTTCCTTTAAATTGTTTTATGACAATGAGGTTTTCCATAAAAATATCCTGGGCAATGACAGTGTGTTGGGTTACACAGATAAATTACTCCAGATTTACACGATAATGGGGGATTTATTCATAAAATGTGATAATAAAATTTCAGATGATGAGGAAAAATCATACAATGATTATTTGGCTAATTTAAAAGAAAACCTCGCTAATTTCATGAAAAAGGATTATAGAAAAAATCCCGAAATTCCTAAACCAACAAAATGTGAAATGGTCAGTCAGAAAGTCATAAACCGAACACTGTCCACTTTAATCAACTGCCAAAATATTTCCGAACTAAAATCTGTAGAGGATATTCCAATATCCGAAATCCGATCATGGTTCATTGAGGGTCAAAAAGGAAATCCAACATTTGTTAATTTTTCAAAAAAGTTATTTAGTTCAAGGCCGGATATTGCAACATCGTTAATATTTTCACAGGGTAATGCTCCAAATATTGGGGGTAAAGGAGGTGATGTAACAGTATCCACAGGTAGTGAAACTGAGAAATCCGATAATTTGAATGATTTATTAAATGAATTAAATAGATTAATCGGTCTTGAAGTTGTTAAAGATGATGTTAACTCATTAATCAATTTAATCCAAATTCGCAAAATACGCCTGGATCGTGGAATGAAACAGCCTCCAATGTCACTTCATTTAGTGTTTTCAGGAAATCCCGGAACAGGAAAAACAACTGTTGCAAGATTACTTGCAAAAATATACTGTGAACTGGGACTTTTGTCAAAAGGCCATTTAGTCGAAACTGACAGAAGCGGATTAGTTGGAGGATATCTTGGACAAACTGCAATTAAAACGCAGGAAATGATTAAAAAATCTTTAGGTGGAATTTTATTCATTGACGAGGCTTATTCTTTAACTCCTAAAGTTCAGGATGATAGTTATGGTAAGGAAGCTATAGACACTATACTGAAAGCCATGGAGGACCACAGGGATGATTTTATTGTTATTGTTGCAGGATATCCGGAACTGATGGAGGATTTCATCAAATCAAATCCCGGTCTGGAGTCACGTTTCAACAAATATATTTATTTTGAAGATTATAATCCCTTACAGCTCCATGATATTTTCATAAGCATGTGTGAAGATTCAAGTTTAAAACTGGATTCGGATGCGGATAATCATCTGAAAGATCTCTGTGAAGACATGTATCAAAACAGAGGGGAAAATTTCGCAAATGCCCGTCAGGTCAGGAATCTGTTTGAAAAGGTTGTTGGAAATCAGGCAAACAGACTGTCTTCAATTGAAAATATTTCTGATGAGGAATTAATGACAATTATCACTGATGATTTTCAATAAACTCTTTTTTTTTAATTTTATTTCAATTTTCCAAAAATATCAATATTTATATTAGTGGATTTTAAATACTTATATTAGTGATATGAGTATATTGAAAGATTATTTTCTAAAATCTTATTTATCCTAAAGTTAGATTTATGCAATTTTTCATTGGGAATTATACCATATTAAATAATTTAAGGAGGATTTTATGTCTTATAAAAAATTTATTTGTTTTTGTTTAATATTGTGCATATTATCAATTTCCGGCATTTCTGCAGCTGATACATGCCAGCAGTCAATTGACAATAATCTGGCCGTATCCTACACGGATGATTTTAACGCTGCTGATAATTCATATGATATGGCGGAAGTATTGGGTGATGAAATCTCAACTAATGTAAGTGGAACTTTCACTGATTTAAATAATGCTATTTCATCATCAAATGATATTGTATTAACGGGAGATGTGTCCCGTATAAGTGGTGAAGAGGATATTTATATAAATAAAAGTGTTTTGATAGATGGAAACGGATATACTATTGACGCAAAAAATCTTGGAAGAGCATTTATTGTTCTTCCGGATGGAGAATTGACATTATCTAATGTTAGAATTATCAATGCAGACAGTCTACAATCCAGTTATAACGATACTGCAGCAGGGGGTTCAATCTTAAATCTGGGAACACTGTTAATTAATGACTGTACATTTGAAAAGAATCATGCTGAATCTGGAGGAGCTATTGCAGCATCTTCAAATTCTTTTACAAGCATTTCAGGTTCGAATACTTTTACACTCAATACTGCTGATACTTATGGTGGAGCTATTTCCGTTACCGACAGGGCTGTTTTAAATATCAGTGGGAAAAATATTTTCGCCAACAATTCAGCAACCAACGGTGGAGGGGCGCTGTTTCTAAACACTCTTTCAAATGTTTCCATGTTGGATCACTGTTATTTTTATGATAACCGTGCAATGGGTAATCGGGGCAGTGGCGGAGCTATCCTTGCTGTTTCCAATTCAGCTTTAGATTTAAAAGGCCATCTGTTTTCAGGAAATAATGCTCTTTATGGGGGAGCAGTTTGTGTTAACAACACTCAATTGAATGCAATGTACAACATATTCATGTCCAACACCGTTTTGGTGTCCGGTTCTGACATTGAAATTTTCAACTCACCAGTGGACTCACTGGATATGAACTACTGGGGAAGCCAGTCAAAACCTAATAATAAAAGAATTCACAATTACGATGTTGAGGATATTGATTCATGGGTTATCTTAAAGTCAGTTATTCCTTCTGAAATATTGAGGGGTCAGAATACAAATATTATCAATTTTGTACAGGATTCAGAAGACAATATTTCTGATCCATTACCTGATTTTGAGATGAGTGTAACTCCGGATTTCACTCCAAATCCTCTTATTATCTCCAACAATAAAGGGTTTTCAACATATAATGGAAATAGTACATCAATTGGTGTATCCATTTCAGGTCCTGGTTTTTTTATTTCACAAAGCGTAAAAGTGCTTGACGGCATTGTTGAAACTTCATTATCCGGCAGTGATGTTTTGATGTTTTCAGGTGAGAGCAAATATTACATTGTTACATTGAAAGATAATGATGGGGATATTTTGCCTAATCAAATTGTCAGATTCATATTTAATGGCAATTCGTTTTCACAGTCAACAAATGGTGTAGGTCAGGCTTCATTGATGATATCAAATATAACTCCCGGAAACTACACTATTAATGCTGTTTTTGATGGAACTGAAGGTTATGTTAACTCATCCACATCAAACACCATTATGGTTTTCCCAAGAGGTAATACCAATGTTAGAATAAATGCAAGTGATGTCACTATGTTTTACCATGATGGAAGCAGATATGTTGTTACGTTAACAGATAATGATGGAAATCCCTTAAACGGTCTGCCTGTGAAGATTTTAATTAACGGACTAAATTATAACAGGGTAACAAATGCTACCGGTCAGGTTTCTTCTCCTTCTTTGGGATTGCCTTCGGGAAAATACAATCTTTCCGCATATTTCTTGGGAGATGATGTTTACTCGCCGGTATTTATCAAAAACATTCTGACTATCAATCCTACAGTAGCATCAATGAATATCACAAAATACTTTGGAAATGCCACACAGTACTATGCGGCTTTTAAAAATCAGCAGGGTAATTATTTACCTAACGGAACTGAAGTAGAAATGAATATAAATGGTGTGATATACAAAAGAAAAGTCAATGGTAATGCAGGTCTTGTCAAGTTAAATATCAATCTGCCTCCGGGCGAGTATATTTTAACTGCAACCAATCCAGTTACAAGGGAAAATGTCAGTAACACCATTAAAGTGTTAAGTATCATTTCCCACAATAAGGATATTACCAAATATTACAGAAATGACACACAGTATACAGTAAAATTGCTGGATAACAGAGGTAAGCCTGCAGCCGGTGATAAAGTCACATTCAACATTAACGGTGTATTCTACACAAGAACTGCTGATGAGAAAGGTTTTGCAACACTAAACATTAATCTTCCTCCTGGAGACTATATTATCACAGCAACATACAAAGGATGTTCTGTTTCAAACAATATTAAAGTTATTACAACTTTAATCGGTCAGAATATAACTATGGCTCATGGAGTTCAGGGTCAGTTCAAAGTCATTTTACTTAACGGTTTGGGCCAACGTTATCCTGATCAAAAAGTTTCCTTTAACATTAACGGTGTATTGTACACCCGTACAACAGACGCTGAGGGTGCAGCATTTTTAAACATCAACCTGCCTTCGGGAAGATATATCATAACTTCAACTTATGATGGTTTAAGCATTTCCAATACCGTCGCAGTAATATAAGTTGGGATTAATTTCTCAACTTTTAATTATTTCTTTTCAAAATAACACTTATTTTCAAGTTAAATTTATTAACAATAATTTTAATAATGTATATCAATTGTTATATTTTTATGTGGTGTAGCTGATGAATTATGATTTAGTAATAGCAAGATATGGTGAAGTTGGATTAAAAAGCTCAAAAGTACGTTCACGTTTTGAAAAAAAGCTGGTTGAAAACATTAAAGCATCGATTGACTGTGATGTGGGCAGAAATCAGGGAAGAATATATATTTTTCCCGAAAACTATGAAGAATGTTTAAATAAATTGAATAAAATTTTTGGTATTGTGTCCTATTCTCCAGCTATTTCAACAAAAACAGAATTTGCACAAATTGACAAAACACTAACGGATTATACAAAAGTGTTAATCAATGATAATATAATTAATGAAAACACCGGATTCGCCATCAGGTGCAGGCGTGTCGGAGAACATGATTTCACATCACAGGAAATGGCAGCACACTGTGGAGGCATTGTTAGAAAACAGATTCTAGCACCTGTAGACTTGACAAATCCCGATTTGACAATATATGTTGAAATACGTGATGATAAAACATTCATCTATCATGAAAAAATTCCTGGTCCCGGAGGATTGCCTTTAGGAACTCAGGGAAAAGTGGTTTGCCTGGTATCCAGTGGAATAGACTCACCGGTAGCAACATACCTTATGATGAAAAGAGGGTGTGAAATAATCGCTATGTACTGTGATAATGATCCTTTTACAAGCAAAAAAGCCTATGAAAACTACAACAAGCTGATAGATCAGCTTCAAACCTACGCATCAGGTGTACCAATTAAAAAACATGTTGTAAAATATGGCTCATATCTTAAAAAAGTAAAGGAAGATGCTCCTGAAAAAATGACATGTATCTTATGCAAATCCGGAATGTATAAAATGGCTGAAAAGTTAGCTATTGAAACTGGAGCACTGGCTATTGTAGACGGAAGCAGTGTAGGTCAGGTTGCATCCCAAACACTAAACAATATTCTAACGACACGATATGGTGTGGATATGCCAATTTTATCACCATTAATAGGTATGGATAAAATTGAAATCACCCGAATAGCTGAAGAAATAGGCACCTTTGAAATATCAAAAATTGATGATGGGGGATGCTCTGCAGTTCCGAAATATCCTGAGACAAAATGTGATTTGGATAGATTTAAAAATACCTGTGATGATTTTAATCAGGATGAAATTATTGATGATGTATTTAAAACAGTTGTTTAAATTATATTATTTCTCTGAGAATTGTTTGATTTCGGATTATTCAGTAAAAATGTGTTATCGGAAGCATAAACAAACCAGTTAAACAAATTATAATAATTGTAAAAATGTATATTTCTTTATTTTCAATTATTTTATATTTTGTATTAATTATTAGAGGTAACATGCATATTACCGGTAGAAAATACCTTGATTGAACTCCCAAAATCACCTGACTTTTCATTGGAGTTCCAATTAAATAAAAGATAACATTTATTCCAGCATAAACCATTATGCATATCAAAGCCACTATCCCTCTTTCTTTCTTCTTTAAATTAATATCTAATTTATAAAACAGGGAAAATAATATAAAAAATAAAATACTTATTAAATTAATTAGTTTTATTCCTTTATATCCTGTATAATGGAAAAAATTAGATTTTAATAAGAAAAGATTAGGAATAGAAACAATCATATCCTTAATTAAAGTCAGAATAATAGCTGGATTGGATGCTATAAATCTGGCCTGTCCAATCATAGATATGTTGGTTATAACTCCACCTGAATTATTTGCAGCTGTTGTGGATATGAATATTGATAATACTGGACCAATACTTAATATTGCTAATATAAACGTAACAACCGTGGCTATAATACTATATTTTTTAAGTTTATTATCTTTAAATGGAATGGCTAGAATTAATAATGCAATCAATACATATGGCTGTTTAATCATACTGATTAATAAAACAGAGATAAAAAATATCGCCAAATTCTTTGCATTTACCTCCCCTAAATACATTTTAATAAAATATGTCAGTATAATCAAAGTAAAGGTTACAATAAATGCATCATATGTTGAATATGATGCTTGTGAAATACACAGGGGAATTGTTGAAAAGACAAGTAAATGCAATTTAAATTTGGGAACAATCTTAATCATGAAACATGCTGTTGCTCCATAAAATATTAAATTAGCTATTCTTGAGAAATACAATGCCCATATCGCAGTTAAATTCAATAATTTAGCTATTAAAATTCCGAACCCCGATAATAAATACGAATAAAATGGTGTTTTCGTCGTCATCAACCAATAATTCTTGTGATCAGTAATGGGATTATTGTAATTATTTTCAGACAGTATAGTTACTCCATAATATGACTCCTGAAAAGGAAAGTAATAATCATTGACATAAATCCCTTTATCTGTAGTTTCAGGATATAATGAACCCTCGCTTATTAATTCTGCTCTTGTAAAATGTGCAGATTCGTCAATAAAACTAAATGGGGGTGTGAAAAATATTAACAACAGGCCAAAGATTAATATAATAATCAGAGCAACTTTATGTAATTCCATTTCATGTTTATGTGCATAAAATAATGCAATAAGTCCTAAAATAGCAGCCAAACTTATAAAAATCACTTCATTTTGATAATGTGCAAAATTTTCATCGGTAAACATTGCAAAAACAAATAGTAAAATGGATATAATATAAATTCCAATACATACCCTATAATCTGTTAAGTGACTTTTAACATTCATATTTACATATATTGTAGGTTATATGATAAATATTTAAGTTATGTCTGTACAGTTGGAGGTTTTTCATGGTTAATTTTAGTTCATTAGAGGAAGCAAGAGAATTTTTTAGAAAAGATAAATTTGCTGCAAATACGGGTATTCAGATTGATAAACTTGATGAAGTATCTTGTCAATGCAGTTTAAAGTTAAATGATAACCATAAAAATGCTGTTGGGGGTATTATGGGTGGTGTGATATTTACATTAGCGGATTTTTCCTTTGCAGTTTTATCAAATCATTTGCATATGCCAACTGTTGCCCAGCAAGTTAGTATTAACTATTTAAGTGCTCCTAAAGGCGATAAATTAATTGCTAATGCATTTTTCAAGAAAAATGGAAGAAGTTCATCTGTTATAAATGTGGATATTTGTGATGATGTTGGAAGAGATATTGTGCAGTTCACTGGTGTGGGATTCAAATTATAATGTAAATTTTTTTTTAGTAATTATTAAATACTTATTTAATCAAAAATAGTGACTGTATAAAGTTAGTTTTTTAAGTTTTTTAAAGAAAACTTATACTATTATTTGAGGTATTAAAATGAAAACTACTGTTAGTGTAATTAAAGCGGATATTGGTAGTGTTTCTGGACACTGCGTTGCACATCCTGAATTAATGGATATTTGTGATGAAGTTTTAAATGAAGCATTAGAAACTGAAATCTTAAAAGATTACTATGTTTCCCGTTGTGGGGATGATATTGACTTAATCATGACTCATACTAAAGGGGAAGAAAATGAAGAAGTACATAAAACTGCATATGATGCATTTATGAAAGCTACTGAAAGAGCTCGTGAATTGAAATTATACGGCGCAGGTCAAGACTTATTATCAGACACTTTCTCAGGAAACATTAAAGGTATGGGTCCTGGTGTTGCAGAAATGGAATTCAAAGAAAGGCCTTCTGATCCGGTATTAGTATTCTGCTGCGACAAAACAGAACCTGGTGCATTTAACTTACCAATATTCAGAATGTTTGCAGATCCATTTAACACTGCAGGTCTTGTAATCGACCCAAGCTTACATGATGGATTCAAATTTGAAGTATTCGATGTAATCGAACACAAAAAAGTAATTTTAAACTGTCCTGAAGAAATGTATGATTTACTTGCATTAATCGGTTCCACAGGAAGATATGTCATCAAAAGAGTATGGAAGAAAAATGGCGAAATAGCAGCTTCAATAAGTACTGAAAGATTAAACCTAATGGCTGGAGAATATGTCGGTAAAGATGACCCGGTTGCAGTTGTAAGAGCACAATCTGGATTCCCTGCAAATGGCGAATGTGTTGACCCATTTGCATTCCCACACATAGTTAGTGGATGGATGAGAGGATCCCATAATGGTCCAATGATGCCTGTTAGTGAAGCTGAAGCAAATCCAATTAGATTTGACGGACCACCAAGAGTTGTCGGTTTAGGATTCCAAGTAGCTAATGCTGAATTAATTGGTCCTGTAGACCTATTTGATGATCCTGCATTTGACCCTACTAGGGAGCAAGCTGCTAAAATTGCAACTTATCTTAGAAGACATGGTCCATTTGAACCTCACAGGTTACCTGCTGAAGAAATGGAATATACTTCTCTTCCAGGTGTTATGAGCAAACTTGAAGAAAGATTTGAAGATATGGATTAATCTTAGAGATTTTTTTATAAATCTCTATTTTTTTTATATTCCTTACTAATTTTGCTTTTTTTTAGAATTATTGAATACAGTTAGTGTTTGGTCTTATCAACCATTTTCTTTTTTTTTGAACTGGGTGTTCGCCAAAATTAATTTTTTAATTTGAATTTTTTATAACTGTGTTATATTTTTCTTGTTTTTTTAATTTTTCACATGAAA
>CADBPS010000113.1 GCA_902796575.1 uncultured Methanobrevibacter sp.
ATGCTGAATGGGAAGTCCAAAAAATTAGTTAAAAATGGAATAAATTATATTTAAATAAATAAAATTAAATATGCAATTCACTATAATATTGATTATTCACTCAATTCTGCTTCATAAATAGAGATGGATTCAGCAAGGTGAGTGTCTAGCGAATTTTATCCTCACGACACTAACCAGTTTTACTGACAATGACATTTCATCTCAGGCATAACTTGTTGGTTGGTATTGTGCCCAATAAAAATATTATAAGAAAAGATTTAATTTAAACAACTTTTCTTAATAAAACACTTGTATTGTTAGTATTTCCAATAGGAAGCAGCATTATTTCTTTATGGAATCCCCTAAGTATTGTATCAGTTAACGGTGCATAAAGAATAGCTCTCATACCGCTGTATGTTCTCACAAGGACAGGTGTTTTTTCATCAACAATCTCCCAAACATTGGAAAATACTCTTTCTTTAGGCTCGGCAAAAGCAGCTATCATTAAAATATCAAAGTCAATGTCCTTAAGTAATGTTTCATCACCGACCAATATTTCTATGCCGTCATCCAGACCTAATTTTTTAATAACCTCACGGGATAATTCAGCCACATCCTCCTGAATTTCAATACCAATACATTTACATCCGAATTTTTGTCTGAACAGTATTAAAGTTAATGGTAGAGGACCGCTTCCTACAAAAACAAATGTTTTATCATCATGCCAATGAGCCAATTTAGATTCATTGGTAAGCAGACCTTCATATCTTTCATAGAAATGGAATGTATCCAGGGTTGAATGAGGATCCGGTGAGTTGATGATTTCGGTTGCATTATTTGTTTCCAATCTGGCACCAATATACAGGTAAAATTTCCTGATTAGCTTTAATGCCCTGTTCATTTTTTCATCATCAAGAATATGTTTTGCCGAATCAAAATCTATTGTTTCATCGTGAGCAATTACTTCTATTTCATCTAATAGCTTTGTTATTTCATCCAAATCAACGTCATTCAATAATGACAAATCATCAAATGAATCAACACCATATTCTTCAAGTTTTCTAGCTATTTCTTCTATTTTTGGCCAATATTTCCAGCAACTCATCTTTAATCACTAATCAACTATTTTGAAATATAAGTAAATAAAGCTTTACCATTTTATATTATGAAATCAAAATCAGAAAAATATCTGAAAGTATAAATATTTTCTGGAAAATATACATTGTTAGGTGGTAGTTATGATTGATTCATTTAGAAACGAATATTATTTTTTAAGTAATTTTTTTGATGCTGAAGTGGAATACGAAGGAATTATTTACAAAAACAATGAAGCTGCCTTTCAGGCACAGAAAGTTTTAAATGATGATGAAAAACGGAAATTTTCAGATTTAAATCCCCGTGAAGCCAAAAAACTTGGAAAAAAAGTCAAATTAAGAAGTGACTGGAGAAAAGTCAGAGAGAAATATATGTATGAAATCTGCAAAGCCAAATTCCAACAGCATAAAGATTTGTCTGAAAAACTGTTGAAAACCGGTAAACAGGAATTAATTGAAGGCAATGCATGGAATGATACTTTCTGGGGAGTCTGTAACGGAAAAGGTAAAAACCGTCTTGGAAAAATACTGATGGATATCCGTGAGGAATTGAAAGCTGATTCCCTAAATGATATGAAGTAAAATTCCTGCTACAAACTTATTGTATACTTAGACACATTATTATTGTGAAAAAACCCTAGAATATACAATAACTTAAATATTATTCCATATATTGCAAAAATATCATAAATGATTTCAAGGTGAGAAACTATGAACACAACAAATGTATTGTTAATTATACTGATTATAACAATTGTAGCCTGCACATCTGTTGTTGGATTTGTACTGACATCCCAGAATACTAACCAAAACATGCCCTCGGAGAATGTCACGAATCTTTCTTCTTCAGACACTGTAGAACAGATATGTGAGGAAACCAGTACAGATTCATCACAGGAAAATTCCAACAGTCATAAATCAACTGCAGATCTTGCTCTTGAGTGGAGCGGTACAGATGACGGTAAAGTTAATGATGTAATCAGTGATGGAGACCAAGAAAAAGCAGATTATTTAAACAGTCAAATCGACCATTATGAAGGCCATAGAGTTTATTATAAGGATGGTTCATCTGCAGAATTTGTAGATAAATCATGACAATATTGCTTTATTTTTTCTTCAGTAAAAGCATCCCCCCATCAACAGGTATATATGATGAATGTAATATATTATTAACAACAAGTATCGGAGGTAAAAATATGAAAAAGATAACAATTGTCGCAATTGCTTTAATAGCAATATGTTTTGTATCTGGAGGATATGCTCTTTACAACAATGGAATAGTAGATATAGCCAACACTCCTACGTCAGACAGCATTGCAGAAGATTCAGTAAATCCAAATTCAGAATCATCTTCAAATAATGAAAATCCACCGACAACAGATGTTTCAAAGAGTTTGGAAATTATTTCAAATAGTTTAGAACCTGTTTTAAAACTGTTAGACTATTCATCGGACTATTCTG
>CADBPS010000114.1 GCA_902796575.1 uncultured Methanobrevibacter sp.
ATAAATGGACTGACCGGGATTTGAACCCGGGGCCTCCGCCATGCCAAGGCGACGATCTACCATCTGAGCTACCAGCCCTCACTAAACATATTTGGAAGAAGTAGTATAAAAAGTTATTTACTATTACTGCCCAAATCATATAAATTGTCAATAATAATCTGAAACAGGTCATCAGTTTTCAAATCAATCCCATGGTTAGGATTGTCTAAAAAGTACAATGCCTTTGAGATTACCTGATTAAAATCAATTGACCTGTACATCAGGTCTTTATTGATATAATACTGATCAACAGATAATGTTTCACCAGGATAACATGAAATAACTGGTGTTTTAAGAATAGCTGCCTCCCTGTTCATTGTTCCGCCGGCACCGATAACCAGGTCGCATTTTTTAATCAGACTTGATGTATCAACCGGAGGTTCTAAAATTGTAACATGATCAATACCTTCAAATATTGAAGCCTGCTCTTTAAAACGAGGCAATATTAAAATATTAGCATGTTCTTTTAGATTTTCAACAATAGGAGACAAAACAGACTTTTTACAGTCAGCATCAAGATATGATGCCAATGATGGTTCAGGTCTCATGAGTATTGTTTTTGGATGCTCAAGTTTTAAGTTCAAATCCTTGAAAACATCATCATTATAATTGAAACTTTTAAAGTGCATCAGTTCTGAAGTGCCTTCATATGGGATAATGGTATTTGGGTCTGCACCAAATTTCATAAGTTTCCACATGTCAATGATTTTTGGAGTGATAATTCTATCGCACAGAGGCAGGGTCAATTTATTGGCAGCAAGAGCATGCTCATTATCCAGAACATATAAACTAGGAATTCCAAGTCCGAATGAAATTCTTGGAAGTTCAATCGAATGCTTGCTAAGGGCGACATCAACTTTTTCACCATGAATAATATCTACAAGATTATAAACCCTTGATGTACTTTCCCTTAACTTATCGTATAAACTTACACCATGCTTTCCGACAGATATGAAATCAATGCCGTACATGTTCATCAGTTTGTGAATGTCACCGAACTGTCTTGCAGTAACTATCAAGTCTTCTCCCTCAGACTCAAGGTACTTGATAACATCCTTAAAGAACCTTACATGAGGCGCATTAGAAATATCTATCCAAATCTTCAAAAAATCACCAGAATTAATTTTTCATTGCAGTGTCAATACAGTCAATAATCTCATCCAATCCAGTACCTTCTTTTAAACTGGATTTAATAACTTTTATATCAGGATTTAATTCTTTAGCATCGTCAACCATTTTGTCAGCATCAGCACCAACTGCATCTGCAAGATCTACTTTATTGATAACAACCACATCGGAAGTTTTGAATATAATTGGGTGTTTTTCAACAGTATCATCACCTTCAGTAACACTGACTACAACAATTCTAAGGTGTGAACCTAATTCAAAGTCAACAGGACAGATTAAATTACCGACATTTTCAATAATAAGAACATCTATATCGTCAAGAGGTAAATCTTCAATTCCATGACCTACCAAATGAGCATCAAGATGACATTCCTTACCTGTATTTAAACCGACAACGGGGACATTATGTTTTTCAATACGTCCTGCATCGAATTTACTTATTACATCACCGGCAAGTACTCCAATCTTATAATCGGTATTATCAATGATTTCTTCTATTAATGTTGTTTTACCCGAACCTATGGCTCCAACAAAATCAACACAAAAGATTCCTTTATCTTCCAAATTCTTCTTGTTTTTGTCTGCTAATTTTTTGTTAGCGTCCATTATATTTTTTGCTACTTCAACATCTGCTACTTGATGCATTTTATCATCTCTTATTTAATCATCTGGTTTTTCAATTACAATATTTTTAACAATAATATCTTTACCATTAAGTATTTCTATTTTGTAACTTCCACATTCAGGACATTTTACCATAGGCGCATAATGATCCTTATCATCAATAACTGCATTTCCGTGGAATTCACAGTCATCACACTCTATTTCAACAGGAATATTTTCAATCTTAATTTCAGCATCCTCAATTATAGTATTTTCTATTAAAACACCCAATATGAACTCCAATTGTTCTGGATTAATCATTGCCAGGCGTCCTATTTCAATAGTCACTTCATTAACTTCAGTTGCATTATTAGTCTCTGCAGTTTCAAGTACTGCATTAATTATTCCCTGTGCCATTGATAATTCATGCATTATTTTCACCCATGCTTATAATATCAATATTTATGAGCATAATATATTAATATATCTTTTTAAAAAGTGCTCTGGGATGTGTGAATTTTTATCATTTTCAGAATCGGGATAACACAAAAATTATGTTAAAAACAAAACTGTAAATTTAGCAATTTTAAAAATAGCTATGACAAAGAAATGCTGGAGTCGCTGATTTCCAATAAACTTAAGCCCGTCGAAGAACAAAGTATATTAAAAGCAATACAATTCATACAGCTTCAGAATTTGTTTATGATGTATCCTAAATTTGAATTAATGCAATAGGTATATAACAGTGGTGTAAAATAGGACAAAAATAGGAGAATAAAATGACTTTAAGTAAAAAATTGGGATTTGGATGTATGAGACTACCGTTAACAGATAAAAATGATGATTCAAGTATAAATCAGGAATTATTCAACAGAATGGTTGATATATTCATGGAAAAAGGATTCGATTACTTCGATACATCATATGCATATCACAAAGGACAAAGTGAAACCGCTATTAGAAAAGCGCTTGTTGAAAGATATCCCAGAAAATCCTACAGAATCTGTGATAAAATGCCTACCTGGGCTTTGACATCACCCTCGGACAATGACAAATTTGTCAATGAAATGCTTGAAAGACTTGGAATTGATTACTTTGATGTGTTTTTCATACATAACATTAACATACCATGGCTTGAACTTGCCGAAAAAGCAGAAACATTTGAATACGTTAAAAAAATGAAGGAAAATGGAATTGCACATAAAATTGGAATCAGCTTTCATGACAATTCAAAATTGCTGGAAAAAGTCCTTGAAAAATATGGGGAAATCCTTGATATTGTTCAGCTGGAACTTAACTATCTTGACTGGGAAGATCCAGATATAGAAGCACATAAATGCTATGACTTATGCAGTGAATATAATCTTGATGTTTACGTAATGGAACCCTTAAAGGGAGGAGTTATTGTAAATCCACCGAGTAAAATAAAAGAGGAATTTGAAAAATTCAATCCCGAAAAGTCAATAGCCAGTTTTGCTTTAAGATTCTGCGCATCCCTTGACAACGTAAAAATGGTTTTAAGTGGAATGAACACAATGGATGATTTAATTGATAACTGCAACACATTTACTGATTTTGAAAAAATAACTGGTGAAGAAATTGAATTTTTAGAAAAAATGGCTGATGAGCTGAAATCCAATCTTGCAGTGCCATGCAGCGAGTGCGGATACTGTAATGACACCTGCCCCCAGAGGATTCCAATACAAGAATACTTTTCACTGTATAACCGGAGTAAAAATCAGCCGGAATCAAATATATACCGAAACTATTTTGATAAAATGTGTGATGAGAAGGTATCGGCATATGAATGCACAAACTGCAAAGATTGTCTGGATTACTGCACACAGCATATTGAAATACCTGACGAGCTAAAAAAAGTTTGCAAACACTTCAAAGAGGGTTTTACGGCTTACAGAACAGATTGATTTAAAGATTTTTTTAATTCAATAACCATCTCATTATTTTTATCCAGCTTTGAGGCAAGTTTTAAATATTTACGTGCATCTGTAGGAAAGCCTTCTTCATTATAAACCAAACCCATTAATGCAATAGCTTCAACATGAGAATCATCAACAGATAAAATTTCTTCAATCGGGCTTTTTGCATCTTCCAGTTTATTCTGTCGAAACAAATCAAGAGCTTCTTCGTACAAAACATCAATATCATCGAAGGATTCTCTTTTATTAACTGTTTTCTTTTCACTTTCAGGAGCATGATTTACTTTATTCGAATTAAGTTTTTGCAATAAATCTGCTGCATTTTCATTTGAAGGACTTATTTTCAGGGATTTTTTAGCATAATATTCTGCCACATCAGCGATTCCCTGCTCATAAAGAATATGTGCCATTAAAAGATTTGCGTTTAAATTGCTGTCGTTTTCGGCCAATAATTCATGAATAATATCCTTGGCCTGACTGTATTCCTTTACGGTGTAGAGTTCCAGTGCCTTTGAATACAAATCATCATCTTCAATAGTAATATCATCGTTTAATGTTTCGTCAAGCATATACTGTAGAATATATTCTGTTGCCTTTTTGTGAAGGGGCTTGTTATCGTTACCGCATTTAGGAGAATAAATGCATGATGGACATCCGTATTTGCATTTGCATTCCTTTATCAAATCTATTGTGGATTTCAAAAGTTCAACGAAAGCATCAACTGCCTTTTCACAGATACCTATTCCACCTTCGTATCCATCATAAATAAAGATTGTGGCCTCTTCGGTGTGGCTGTGGTATGGTGTTGACATTCCTCCAATATCAAAGCGGTCACACATTACCTGGAGAGGAAAAAGCCCGATTAAAGCATGTTCTGCCCCGTGAAGTCCTCCTTCAAATACTTCTTCATCATCAGGGTATAATTCCATTAAATCCTCTTTAACATTTTCAGGTATTGTAAACCATAATCCTTTTGTTGTGAATTTTAACGGAGGCAAATCCAGAGGGTAAGTCCCGAGAACTTTTGAATGCTGCATTTTTTTGTATCTGTAATAGTTTTTCTTAACGTCAACCTGGCCGAAATTAATTATAAGATTGCCGTACTGTTTTTTAAAATCACAGGAAACAATATTAACTTCAGTGTCATTTAAAACCATTGTATGGTAGTCTACATTCTTTTTTGAAACATTAACATAACCTGATTCAAGATTAACATTGTCTACAGTATAGGTTTCACCTTTATTGATTAATATTGCACCTTCATGGGCTTCACGATATACCTGTGATCTTTCCATTGTTTCAAGCAGTCTGTTGCCTTTCATTATCCTGAATTCCTCGGAAGATATCTGGTCAAGAGAATGTAAAAATGCAGGATTATCATCACGCTTGTAGGTATAATTACCGAATCCTGACAAATACAAAATATCCTTTTTAACCAGCTCATCCAGTACAGCATCGTTTATATTGAAATATTTTAAGGCTTCACCTTTTTTCAGCGGCAGTTCATTGCATGCACACATCAGGTGGGCTTCCTGCAGTTTCGGATTGTCCAAATCTATAATAGCTTTTTCCTGAGGCTTGTCAAAAAACACTTCAGGATTATTCATATAATACTGATCCAGCTGATTTTCAAATGCTATTAAAATAGCTAATGATTTCTGATTGCTTCTGCCGGCTCTTCCGCTCTGCTGCCATGTAGACATCATGGTTCCGGGAAATCCAGATATAATTACAGCATCCAATGACCCTATATCAATTCCCAATTCCAGCGCATTGGTACATGTAACACCTAAATATTTACCTGATTTCAGACCTTCTTCAATTTCACGTCTTTCTTCAGCCTTGTAACCAGCCCGGTATGCAGCGATACGTGAATTATCAATTTTACCATCTGTTAGCTTAGCATCTTTTTTAGACCACATCGCAATCAGCTCTGTGATTTTTCTCGAAACGGTAAAACATAATGTCTGAATATTTTTAAGCATCAGATAGCGAAAAATATCAGCGGTAATAACATGAATTGACGGTGCCGATGAAACAGCAGAATTTCTGTAATTTTTAAACGGATTGAATAGAATAAAATCCTTTTCACCGTTCGGGGATGAATCATTATCTATCAATGTAAAATCTTCACCGGTTAAGTTGCAGGCCAGTTCCAGGGGATTTGCAAGAGTGGCAGATGAAAGGATAAACTGAGGATTGGAACCGTAAAAATTAGCTATTCTTTTCAGTCTTCTTATTAAAAAAGCAACGTTGGAACCGAAAACACCACGGTAATAATGGGATTCATCAATAACAATATACTTCAGGTTGCGGTAGAATCTCTCCCACTGATGATGCCATGATAATATGAGATGTAGCTGGTATGGATTTGTTAAAATCACACGGGATTTCTGGCGGATATTGTAGCGTTTGGATTTTGGAGTGTCTCCGTCATAGGTACTTGGCTTAATGTCCAGGTCCAGTTCTTTTTCAAGGTTTTTTAAAACGTTCAGCTGGTCATATGAGAGTGCCTTTGCAGGATAGATGTAAAGAGCTGTTGCGTCATCATCTCCAAGCAGCGTTTCCATAATGGGCAGGTTGAATGCAAGGGTTTTTCCCGAAGCCGTAGTCGTTGTTAAAATAACGTTTTCGTTTTTTTGAATTACATCATATGTTTCTGCCTGATGTGAATACAACTTGATATTGTTCGAATCCAGGTATTCAACAATTCTGTCGTTCAATTCTGGAATTTTTTTGAAAGTAGCTTTTTTAGCAGGAATTGTTTTGATATAAGCAATATGGTCTCGAAACCTAATGTCATTTTTAAAAGCATCAACCGGGGATTCAATCATAATAATCAGTAAAACAATTATTTTTTTTATTATACATTATATTGATTACAAATTATATTTAAATATTATTCGAATACCCTTCAAATGCTCTCAATTTATTTATATTATAGTATATTAATAACTATAATATAAGAAAAATTGTCGGGTAATTACAATGATAAGTTATGATGAATTTGAAGATATTGTCGTCAATATTTTGAAAAGAGATATATCTTCCAATCATGATCAGAAGAAAGCTATTCAGACAAGTCCGGACGAGGGACTTTTCATAGTAGCCGGCCCGGGATCTGGAAAAACAACTGTTATTGTTCTTAAAATATTAAAATATATATTTGTGGATGACATCAGTCCAAATAAGATACTTGCAACAACATTCACAAGGAAAGCTGCTGACGAGCTTTACTCACGTATTCTGGGATGGGGTGATGAAATCAAAAACTATCTTGCCGACAGAGCAGGTGATGATTTTGATAAACTCCTTGAAATCAGTAAAATCGATTTCAACCAAATAATTCTAGGAACAACAGACAGTATTGCTGAAGAACTGATGAGAGTGCACAAGGAACCTGGAACAAATCCGGAAGTGGTGATTGAAGAATTTGTAGCTAAGTTCGCAATGGTCAAAATACTTCTTAAAGATAACAGATATCTGAATGAAAACCTGAGAGGCTATCTTTCAAGTTTCACTAAAAGGGAGAAAATAAAAGAAGCATCTCAGATGAGTGAAATATTATTGAAAATGAAAAATCAAATGTATTTCGACCAGATTGACTTTGAAGAATTCAGCAAAAGTTTTGAAAAGGGAAGCGGCGGTGAAATAGCTTTAAGATGTATAATAGATTATGAGGAAGAGCTGAAAAACAGAAATATAATTGACTTTGCAATGCTTGAATCGAAATTCCTGGATAAATTAAGAAACAATAAACTGGACATATTTCTTGATGATTTAAAGATAATTCTAATCGATGAATATCAGGACACCAATTTAATACAGGAAGAAATATACTTCACAATGGCAAAATCAGCTATTAAAAACGGAGGAAACATAACTGTAGTAGGTGATGATGACCAGTCACTGTACCGTTTTAGAGGTGCAACGGTAGATTTGTTCACAAATTTCAAACAAAGAGTTAAAAGAAAACTGGCAATAGATGTGGATGAAATCAACCTGAGGACAAATTACAGATCAAGTGAAAAGATTATAAAGCACTGCAACCAGTTTGTAGAGCTGGACAAGGAATATCAAAATGCAAGAGTTGAGGCGAAACCAAAAATCATTGCACCTCAGCTGGAAAAATACAATATGCCTATTCTTGGAATGTTTAGAAACAATCCTCAGACACTTGCCAATGATTTGTCAAAACTTATTGCTAACCTTATAAACAAGGGAGAAGCAACACTGAAAGTATCAAGAGTAATTGATGAAGAGTATTTCACAAAATTGGATAAATGCAAAAGACCTGATGAAATAAAACAGCTCAAACAAGAAAGTTCAAGAAAAGCAAGAGGCCTTGAAAAAATAAAAATCAGACTGGATGAGGATAATGGTTCAGCATCAGATATTGCACTTTTAACATACTCACCGAAGGAATCAAAATCCGGAACACCGACATTAAATGCTTATTTAAGGGACAAGTTAAGCAGACAAAAGCCAAAAATTGATGTTTTCAATCCCCGCGGACGTGAACTACAGGAAATTGTGGAAGTTGAAACTTTCTGCGGTTTAATTCTGGAATGTATTGATCCTGAAGCAAAAATACAAAAGTCAGACAAGCAGATACCTCAGCTTGGAAGCAAAAATATGCAGAGATGGAGGTACCGAGCAAGAGAACATGTTAAATTAAAACCCGAACCTCATGAGCCTGTTGATTTGGCCACTTTTGTCAAAAACTGGCAGGAGAGAAAACCTCTGGGATATGATAAATGGCCCCAAAGAGCCAGTTTAATGGAGCTTGCATACAAGCTTGTAACCTGGATAGAAAATTTACAGGATGATGCTGAAGGAGTGGTTTATCTTGAAGCTATAACACAGTCAATAACACAGACAGGATTTTTCAACAAATACTCTGCAAATATTGACTTCAGCACTCCGGAAAGTGAGGAAGAATCAATCCGTGAAGCATTATGGAATATCTTCCTGCCGATAGCTACAGGAGATGTTGAGATAGATGAGGCACTGCTTGAAACGCTGCCTAACAACAGACTGAATATAATGTCAATACATCAGTCAAAAGGTCTGGAATTTCCATTTGTAATAGTTGATGTAGGATCCAAGTTCAAGAAAAATGATATTAAAACACAGAATCTGAGATTTCCCAAAAAGGATGCCGGCCATACAATTCTGGAAGACAGCATCAGAAAATACAGCGAACTTAGAGACTCCAACAGAAGTGAGAAAAACAAGTCATTTGACGATTTAACAAGACTTTACTTTGTCGCATTTTCAAGAGCGGAAAATATACTGTTGTTAATAGGACTGAATTCTGCAATAGACGGATACACTTATAAGAATTCATTTAAAACAATACCAAATGTTGCTCTTGGATGGAGCAGAGATGAACATCAGAAAGGATTTAAAGAAATATACTTAGTGTAGGTGTTAAAATGAAATTATCATCAAGATCAAAAGCATATATGATACCTGAATACAGTTTAACCGGAGATTTGTTGTCATACCTGACATGCGGTTTGCAGTACAGATATCAAAACAAGGGAACATTGCCTCCGTCAATGCCTGTTCAGCTATGGTTCGGAGAATTCATCCATGGAGTGATGGAAGAAGCATTTCTGAAATGGGAGTACGATAAAACCGAATTTCCATGGGACTGGAAAACAGAAATAAGACCAATAGAAGAGATAATAGATTTAAGGCTCCAGGTCAGAGGCCTTTATCCCCCATCCAACCATTTCTTTACAATAAATCATCCCGACATTAAAATGACAATAGATGATTTGAACGAATATGACCATAAAAAACTGGCCAGTGCAAGGGCAGAAAAAGCAATAAACATATGGGGATCAGATTTATTCCCTTTAATGGAATCTTCTGAAGTGTTAATAAAAGGTTTGCGGAAAATGCCCTATGAAGGAGCAGATAAACGGTCAAAATATTATGGTATAAATGGAGTAATCGATGTATTAAGCTTAATCAATATAAATGAAGACAATAAAATTGTTGAATACCTTAAATCAAATGAAGAATTTCAAAAAATAGTATCCGAACTGGATGAAGAGGAATATGAAATAATTATTGATTATAAAGGAATGAAAAGACCTCCAAGTGATGTTGAAACATCAAAAAATGAAACATGGGATTATCATGAAAGTCAGATTCTGACATACTCATGGCTTAGAGAAAAACAGGAAGGAAAAAGACCAATAGCTGGAATTATATTCTATTTAAATGAACTGGTTCCGTCAAAAGAGGATTTGATACTGATTAAAGATGATATCCATTATCACCTGACGGATGCACCACAGGATTACAGCAAATATCCCGAAGACATCGAGCTGATTAGAAACTGGGAAGAAAATGATGAAATGCCGAAGTTAAGTGATAAATTCAAAATGGACAGGTCAATAAGAATAATACCGATCAATAAAAATAAAATAAACGAGGCATTATATAAATTTGACAAGGTAGTTAATAATATTGAAACTTCAATAATCAAAGAAATAAAAGGATGTAAAATACAGGATGCATGGAAAGCAGAGGCAGAAGAAAGAACCTGTGAAGCATGCGATTTTAAAACATTCTGTAAAAGCAACAAAAATAAAACAAAAGAATTTAAAATCCCATAATTACAAATATTAATATACTGGTGATATTATGAGCAGTGAGAATTTAAGTAAAAATCAGGAATATAATGAAGTTATTAAATCAAAGGTTAAATTAACCTGTAAACCTGTTGCAATGAAATTACTGAAAAGCGAAGATGAAATCCCTGAAGGATTCGATTTAATAGATGAAAAAGTAAGACACTGTGAAATGGTCAGAAAAGCATCCCTGGGAGAAAAATTCTACAGCACCGTCGAAGAACAGCTGTGTCTTGGAGGAGCAGGTGCAATCGGACTTAGGGATATGCCTGAAAAATTAGCCAACGGTGAAAAATACTATTCATTAGGCAGATTCAAAGACCTGGAAACTGCAAAGAATCTTACATCAGAACTTTCAATCATTGAAGACACATACTGGGGAATGCTTTATGCACCTTTGGAAGAAGCTGATTTTGAAGCTGATGTTATACAAATCATAACAGAACCTGTTGGCGGAATGAAACTTGCTCAAAGTATAGTTTATGGAACAGGAAATAAGATTAATCCTAACTTTGCAGGTATACAGTCATTATGCGGTGATGCATTTTCAAATCCGTTTATTGAAAAGGATGTTAATTTTACTTTAGGCTGTGACGGATCTAGAAAAGCGGCTGATATCAAGGATTATGAAATGGCTATCGGCATCAGCGGTGAAAAAATAGAAGAAGTTATAGATGGATTAAAAGCTATTTAATTGATTTCAAATAGTCATCGTAGTAATTAATATTTAATAATTCCTTTTCATTTTTTTCTTTTATTCCATAGAAAGTATAACCATCTGAAAAAATTTTCCTTAATATAGGATTTAAATTATCATCCTCATTTTTCAAATATTCCATCAGGTTTAATCTTGGTGCGGCGAAAGGCATTCCAAGACCTTCAGCAGTATCTAATTTTCCCGTTTTTCTTCTTCTTAAAACAGATATTGTCTTAAAGGGATTTTGAGATTCCAATAATACATCAATAATATTGTTCATTGTCTCACTTGATACTGTAGGCTGGTCACCTGTAACACAAAGTGCAAAATCACCGGCAATATTCGATAGACCATTGTAAAGTGAAGTCGATAAACCTACATCACAGGGATTATTAATGATGAACTTTACAACATCATCATAATTATTAGAAATAGCATTGATTATTTCATCACTATAGTGACCAAGTACCACAATACACTCATCAACATTAGAGGATAATGTATTATCAATCACTGTCTCTAGAACAGTCTTACTGTTGAAGGGTAAAAGCAGCTTATTTGTGATTTCCATATTGCGGGAAATCTGGTCATCTCTCATTCTGGAATTCTTACCAGCTGCGGTAACAATAGCTGAAATCGACATAAAAAAAGAGTAATTAAATAGTAGTATTAGCTACATTACTACTACTATTTGTTTGGTTTTCAGGCAGGAGACGAACAATTTTTGAATGAATTGCCATGCCAGTACCATCACCTTCAGTCCACATTAAAATTTTAACCGGATAATCATGCGTATTTGTTACTTTAATATCACTAGCAGGATTATAACCAAATAATACTGCATTTTCATCACCAGTTAGTCCTGTAGGCATATCAAATCCTTCAGCAAGAACAGAATCCCTTAAAGCTCTGGCCGGAGGACATACTCCATGAGCAGCACTTCCACCAGGAGCGGAAGCATCAGCAGCAGCACCGAAGTAAACATAATCCCTACCACTTCCGGAACAGTTTGGAGGAATTACAGTACCATTCCATGCTTCAACAAACTGTCTGGCATTATATTCTCTTATACTGTCACCATATTCGGGGTGTGAACCAAGGTAAGTATAGTGCTGTTCACCGTCAGTGTCTGTAGTATTACCGGTATATAATACAATAGGAGCACCGGTTGGATAAGCATCAACATAATCAGAAACATCTTTACCGAAAATACGGGAAATATCCGCATGACTAATATCAGATCTGCCATCGGAAAATCCTGCAATACCTTTTTCTAAAGTAAAATTAGAACCAACATCAGAATCATAATTGTACCAGTTCTGAATTGAAGTTACATTATAGAAATCATTGTGGAAGTCCAAATTCTTAATTTTATTTTCAGGGACGGATTTGACAAGCTTTCCATCCTCAACAACATCAACACCACTTTCAGTTTTGGTTAGAACTTTATAAGGATAACTATAACCCCAAACATAAGTATCTGGTGCCTTAACAGCTAAATTATCACCATCTAAAGCCAAATAACCAGGACCTTCGAATCCATATACCTTACCATACGAATCGATTCCCCCAGAAGACACAGTCGCAAAGTCATACGGTACAACACCTGTTGTCAGCGTCATTAAAATACCCTTTAAATCAAGAGTAGCTATTTCATGAAGAAGGAAATATGGACTGTCAAGGAGAGAAACCTGAATCATATCCTCTTTTCCCAAAACACTATCTCCGTCAAACATGGATTCACCAACGGGCAAATTATAAGTTTCAGCAAGTGATTTACCAGTGAACGATTTGTGATTTACACATGAAAATGCAAACAGCATCACGCAAATCACAAATAAAATCAATACAATTTTTAGTGAAGAATTTCTCCATTTATAACTCATTATAACAAACATCCATCCACTTGATATATACAGTCTATATATTATGATGATATTATTATTTATACATATCTATTGAACCAGATTTTGAGATATTAATTTAACCCTTTCTTGAATATTAATAATAGCTTCCTGACCATTACCACCAATCAGAATAGCATCTTCATGGGAAAATTCAGCAACATAGGAAATGATTTCATCGACTGATGTTGCAGTGAAAACTCTTCCTCCATAATTCAGATAATTAATCCTGTAAATAACCAAATCCAAATTGTCATCAAGACCCGGAAATACTACAATAACCTCAGGATTATATTTAACCACTTCATCAATAATATCTAGACGATGAGCTTCATGAGCTCTTGGAGTACCTATAAAAACAGCATAAAAATCATTTTCATTCAAAACAGATTTTAAAGCATCCGAATTATCGGTTTTTCCAACGTAAACAGAAGCATTATTAATTTTATAAACATCCAAACGACCGGAAACAGCTTCAAATTCAGCTAAAGATTTATAAATAACATCCTTTGGAATCTTAAGTTCATATGCAATTACAAAAGCCAAACCTGCATTCAATCTATTGAATTTTCCAAAGACATTTAGATTTTCCTGATATTCAAAATAGCTGACATGACTTTTGCAGGCTTCCTTGAAATTGCTGTTGAAATCCTGATTATAATAAGTAAAAATGAATTTATCTTCAAAAAACCTGACCAAAGAATCTTTGTAATTAGCAATGGTCTTGTGAACATCCATATGATCATTACCGATATTGGTAAGCCCAATCATATCAAAATCAAAAACATAACCGCAAAAATCCAGAGTCATATCACATACTTCAACAAGAACAATATCGTAGTCTCCGCTTTCAGCTTCAAGCATTAAATCATAATAGCCTGAAAAACCTCCACCACCATTGCCTCCGACTAAAACCTTCTTTCCGGCATTTTCCAAAATAGATTTCAGCATGTGAACAGTGGTAGTCTTTCCGTTTGTTCCTGTAATTCCTATAGTGAAAATCTTTTTGTAATCAGATAAAACATCACTTAAAAGATTACCCTCGTCCAGCAGTCTTTTTGCAAAAGAACCTCCAAACATACTGGGACTGATAGCTATTGCATCACATTCATCAATAGCCTGTGAATTGGTGAAGCCCAAATCCAAAGTCAACTTATCAGAAACAATAGAATAGCTTTCCTCACCATCTAAAAGATTAAGAGGAATGCCTGGTAAATTCAAATCAGATAAATCAACATGACTATTTAAATCACTGGCATAAACATCCCAACCATGTTTTAATAAAGAATTAACCGCCTTTTTACCTTCAACACCTAAACCAATAACCGCCGCTTTCATAAAAAACTATATCCTAAAAAATTTATTCGATACAATATACTTTAAATATTTAATAAAATATACCTTTTGATTAAGGGTGAACATATGTTTGAAGAAAACAAGGATGACAAAATATACAACCTGATAATAAGTAACGGTTTTGATTTAAAAAGAGAATACGGACAGTTTACAGAAAAGCTATTTTCAAAAGTAGATTTTCTATGGAAAGAATCAATATCTCCGGATTATTCAACAGCAGGTGATGAATTTTTCAGCAAAATAGACGGAATAATATTGCTGGCCGGAATTTATAAGGAAAATGAAAAAACATTCCATGACCTGATTGATGCATCGAAAAAATATAAAATACCGATAATACTTGTAAGACCATATGGCCTTGAGGAAGTTCCGGAAATTCTCGAAGAAAATGCAACTACAATTGTAGGATGGAATGCGAACTGTATAATAGATTCTATAAAAAGCTCCAATGAAATAATGGAATAGAAAAAATAGTATTAGTTGACTATTCTTGAAATTCCATTTACTTTTTCAACTTTAATAAGATTGCTTGAAGCAGTTTCAAGTTGAGTTTCATGGGTAACGATAATCATTTGAGGAAGCATAGACATTTCTTTCAAAAGATTAATCAGCTCCTGTCTTCTGGCACTGTCAAGGAATATAGTAGGTTCATCCAAAAGAATAGTCTCCAAATCGCCTTTGGCCATAGACTTGGTAATACCTAATCTTAAAGCCAATGCAGTAGCAATTTTTTCACCACCACTAATCATCGACATTGACGATTCACCTTCAGGACCCCATAATGTAACATTATAATCCTCATCCAATGTCAAATCAGAATAGTCAAAGTTGAAATCATCAAAGAATTCCTTGGTATTTTTCTGTATGATAGGTCTTGAATTATTACGTAATTCTCTTTGGATTCCATTTTTACTATATAACTCACGAATATCCTTTAAAATAGCAACCAACCTCGAAGTATTATCATACTCTTTTTGGAACTTATCATTATTGAGAATTTTTTCAGTTAAAATATTTAGATTGGAAATAGATTCCTTGGCTCTTCCCTTAATCTCAGACAATTCCATGGAGAAATTCTCGTATCTTCTGGAATACATTTCATCTCTGTAAATAATTTGTTCATATTTTTCCTTATCATATAAAGATGAACTTAACTTTTTCTCAATAATTTCAATTTGATTATATGAAACATCAATATTTTCCTTTATTGAATTATATTGAGCTAATAGGGAAGATTTATTTTGAACGAAACCTTTAAGTCTATTATACTCTTCATTTTTTTCTTTTAAACCGTCAATACGCTCTTTAAGTTCACTGGCATCGATATCACCAGATAAATGAGGATCATTCTCCATAGCTAATTTAATATTTTTAACATGAATATCAATCTCATTTTTAATTTGTTTAAGTTTATACTCCGCTTTTGTCTGGCTACCTAAAACATCCAAAGCGCCTTTGGCCTGATTATAATCATCATGATCCTGTTTGAATTTTTCACGATTCACCTTTTCCTTGGCTATGTCCAGTATAAGCTCACCTAATTTATCACTAATGTATTCTTTAGTATCAAGACCCCTGTCAATCTCATTGAGGCGAACCAGATCCTTTTGCAATTTAGAAAATTTGAATTTGTATTCACGGATATCCTCAGACAAAGCATTAACCTTAATCAATTTATTATCAAAACTTTCCTTGTTTTTGGAAAACAGTCGAATATTTTCATTGTTTTCTTCAATGGCTTTTTTATTATGTTCAATATTATACTCGTATTGGCTGATTAATTGAGTCTTTTTGACAGCATCAATTTCCGACTGGCAGACCGGACATCTGTTATCAACATTCGATAATTCCCCAAGAGGTTTTTCACAGGAAGATATTGTCTGTTTGAATCCTACAATTTCTTCTTTTTTCGAATTGATATCATTTGTCAAAGCATCAATTTTGGCAGAAATCTGTTTTTTGAAATTATTTGTAGTCTCTTCCAGTTTATCCAAATCATCAACATATATTAAATCGTCCTGATGTACACCAAAATCAAGTAATTTTTCCTTGGAAATAGAGAAGAATTTTTCAATATCATTTCTGTCAGACTCTATTTCCTTTAAAAGAACTTTTTTGTCCTTCTCAAGCTGAGTAATGGTAGCCAGCTGCTTTTCCAAATCAATTTTTTGATTGGTTAATTTGATAATTTCCTCATCAGATTTTAAGTAGTCCAAATATCCCTGTTTTTTAGCATGAACCAAAGTTTTTTGTTCTTTAATGGAGTCAATTTTACTTTGAGTTTCAAATTCAGATTCCTTTAAATTCTGAATGCTTATAACAGATTTTTCAAAATCAAGATAAGTATCAAGTTTTGAAACATATTTTGATAATCTTTCAATCTGACCTTCAGCATCATAGATTTTATCAAGGTTATCCTGGACTAATCTTTTATCATCTTCCAGTTTCTTCAGGGAATTTTTCTCATTGTTCAAATTATTAAGATGATTTTCATAGATTTCCTTTTCACGTTCCATATTACGTTTGCTTTCAGCTATTTCATCCCGTAAACTCTTAAGTTCATTTATTTGCTCTTCAAGATCATGTCCTTTTCTTTTTAATTCATCAAGCTCTGCCTTTTTAGCATCATGTTCCTCTTTAAGAGCAGATTTTGAAAATAATTTTCCCTTAAGTTCAGATAAATCCCTTTCGTAATTATTGATAATTGGAGATAAATTTTTCCATGCAGTTTCCAGTGAGTCAATTCCCAGTAATTTTCCGATTAACCTTTTTTTCTCCGCAGGCTGCTTATCAACAAGTTCTGATATTTCACCCTGTCTTACATAAATTGCATTTAAAAATAAATTGGCATCCATATCTAAAATAGATTGAATCTGGGAAGCAACTTCTCTTTCTCCTGAGCAGAGTATTAAAAAATCACTATCGGAAGATGTCTTCGTATAAAGTTTGGAATTTATTCTGGATTTTGTTTTGTCACGAATAATTTTATATTCCTTGCCTCTTGAAATGAAGTCCAGTTCAACAGTCATTGATTCATTATTATTTCTAACAAGATCAGCCAGTTTAGATGAAGTGTGTTGTTTGAAAAGTGCAAAACTAATTGCTTCAAAAATAGAGGATTTACCGGCACCATTTTCTCCGACAATTACAGTAATACCTTTTTCAAATTTAATGGTTTCGTTTTTATATGATTTAAAATTTCTTAATTTTAAACATTTAAAAATCATTTTTAATCCTCCTCCACATCATTTTCAATAGAAAAATTCTCCTTGTAAAATTCACTGATTAATTCTTCAGATTCCTCAATCATGTCTTTTGAAAGTAAATTATATAATTCAATACCTAATTTTGAGATATTTTCATCATCATAAATCTCCAGTCTGTCAGATAAGACTTCAATTGGTCCTAAAGCGTTTTCCTTATCGATTATCAAATCAATATTTTCCTCATCCGGACTTATGAATTTAGGTCTGATATTTAAAGTCAAGTCACCTAATTCTTCATTAATCATTTCATAGATATCTGAAGTTGATTCCACATTATTAACAGTTAAATTAATAATCGGTTTTTTATCAAAATCTTTAATTGTATTTTTAATACTTTCAATATCTCTGGATAAACTGTTGTAATCAACGGATCTGTCTATAAATTCTCTTGGAATATCAATTTTGATTCTTGTAACTGAAGGCTTGTTTCCATCCAAATCAACAATAACAAAACCTTTTCCGTTTTTGCGATAGTCACTAATTTCATTGGTTTTCCAAATTTCACTTGATCCTGGATAAACCAGTTTGCCTTTTCCAAAGTCATCATTAATATAGTTGTGAAGATGTCCCATTGCATAATAATTAAAATTATCCGGAATATCACCAATTTCAAGTTCATACTGTAAATTAAAATATTTGTCAATGCCCTGATGGAGAATCAGGATTGATTTTTCATGATTTGATGCTTTTTTGGAAAGTTCCGATAACTTTTTCTTGAAAACTTTATGCTTTGAGGACGGAACATATGGCAATCCTGCAATAAAAATGTCTTCATACATATAATTAGTATTTATTTGACTGATTACCTTTAAACCAAACTTTTTAAATAAAACCTGTGGAGGTATTGAGTTTTTACGCAGTACAGTATCATGGTTTCCTGCAATTGCATAAACCGGAATATTAGCATTCTTAAGTTTCATCAATCCTCTTTGAACATTCAAAAGAGCCAGTGGAGATGGTTTTGAATCATCAAATAAATCACCGCTGTGAACTACAAAATCAACATCTTCTTCAATTATCCTGTCAATTATCTTTTCAAACACTTCATAAAAGTCCTTTTCACGTTCATACAAACCGAACTGACGATAACCTAAATGAGTGTCTGCCAAATGTGCAAATTTCATTATATTACCCTTTATTAATTTTTGTATATAACCAATTTAAACACTTAAAAAGTATTTAATTAAATAGTAATTTAACTTATTAATTATATAATATTTGTGAAAAAATTTTTCAGTTCAAAATGAATATTGACCTGAATCAGTAATCATAACCTAATCCCATAAGTTCTTCTTCCTGACTTCTAAGTTCTTCTTCCTCATTTTTATCATAATCTGCTAAATCACCAATAATATCTAAATCCCCACCAGTTCGTCTACCTTTAAACTCATTAATTTTTACCAAAGTTGGGATTTTGGTCATTAAACCTAAAACAATAGCTTCACCAACATTCAGGGAAGGAAGCTGATCAATCAAATCCTTGGACAAACTTTCAGAAGCAGACTGAACATGACGCTGATCTTCGGGTTCAACCAGTCTTAAAATAATCATATTATTCATTTGAGAAAGAGCATCATGGTCAACAGTTTTTGGAGACTGACTTACTAGGCATAACCCAAGTCCAAACTTACGGCCTTCTCTTGCTACTCTCTGAATCCAATATTTGGATGAAGAATCCCTTTTGTTCGGAGCAAGAATATGAGCTTCTTCAATAATATAAAATACAGGATGCTCTAAAGAATTATCATAATCATTACCGTGAACAGCATTTTTTCTCATTTGAAGGGAATTTCTCATAATATGGCTTACAAGAACCTCAGAAACATATTCATCACTTTGACTTAAATCCAAAACATTAACCTGACCTATTTTTATGCTGGTTAAAATATTGGATTTATTAGTATCAAAAAGATTATTGTATTTGAGCATTGCATCATCAATTTTATTGAGAACATCAATAATCTGCTTGTCAGAGCCCTCTTCTTGGGATTTGTCATGTAAGATTTTCTGAATTAACCCTAAAAATTTATGTTTTGATCCTTTTCCATCACTAATCAGATTATTGGCCTTATTAAATGCCCATCTAAAATGTCTTTCCTGAATATAAGCATTATTTGGAATATTAACCAATTTTCTAATCTCATTAAATGACATGTATATCGGATTGATTTTTGGAGAAATAATATTGACTTCACCATTTGGAAATTCGGCATCCTTATATTCACCATGCATATCAAAAACAAATACTGGAACATTGTATCTCAGTAACTGGTCAATTATGACAGCTACAGTATTGGATTTGCCTGCACCAGTCATTGCAAGAATTGCCAAATGCCTATTTAAAATAGGATTAGCTTCAACATTAACTTCAATATCACTCTGATTAACTAAAGTACCTATTTTTAAAGGATTTTTAACATTGAATACATTTCTTAAAATTTCACCGTCAGCCATTTTAATTGGAGTACCAGGAATAGCAGGTGTTCTTGGAAGCCTGAGATTATCATCCACATCACCCAGAAGTTTAACTTTCCCTTTGATATAATAATCACTGCCACCTATTCTTGAAATTGTTTGAATAGCTTCAATATCATGTAAATCCAAATTTAATGCATCATTTCCACGAACTAAACTTTCAACCATTCCCAATACTTTTTTATCATCATATTCAACAGTAACATATTCTCCTACCTGAGGCATCTTATCCGAAATAAAAGTCAGCTCAGATAGTGAAATCTCTCCGACACAGTAACCTATAACCATAATAATCACATTCTTAATTGTTCCCTATTTGTTGTTTCATAAACCTTTCCGATTTTTAAAAGTTCCTCAACATCTTTATTTGTAATAACAACATCATTATGAGCTTTTTTAAGTAAATAAGGATATCCTCCAGCTAAATCCCTATTGATAGCTTCGACAATTTTAATAACCTCTTCTTCAGTAGCATAATAAGGCAATTCTACCTTTAAAACACTTTTATTATTATTTAATCTTAAATAAAAGATTGTAAACACTAATTTATTGAAAAAATCATTGGCGACAGGAAAATTTCTCTTGACTGTTTTATAGCATATTTTTGAAATACCTGATTTGTTTGTATACTTATCAAAAAGAGCAATATCCGGAACATTAGAATTAAAAATATCATTGCTTGAAGAGGTTTTGGAGATGGATATAATTCTCTTATTATATTTTAAAATTTCCTTAAGAACCAGCAGTTTTTCAATTGCTGAAAGGTGTAAATTATAATCCTCATCATTATTATCATTAACATGGGCGAAAACTTTCTTAATATCGGGAAATGATAAATCCAAAGAGGACAAATCATTGATATTTTCTATAAGATGATTTAAAATGCCTCTGTTAAAGTCATTTTTTATGTCATCCGGCAATTTGGCGCCCATTGGGTAAGGATTTTGCAAATCTCCAAAAATAGAACCGTCAAATAAATAATAATCAACATTATATTGAACAATGGACTTTAAACAACATTTAAGTTCAAAAATTGACATGTAATTTGCCAGTAATTCATCTAAAAAATTAATATGATCGATGTTGAAGATTTCAGATTGCTCAAACTGCTTAAGTTCACCATCAAAAATAAGAGATTCAGCACCGACAGGACAAAAATTAAACTCTAAAAATTTCTTCTTATTAAAGCTTCCATCACCGGCAGCTATTGAAAAATCTTCTCTGGATTTTGCAAAAGGCATGTCAAACCATCTGCCCTCCAAAAATGAAGAAGTATCCTTATCTGGCTTAAAACTCACAAAATTTTTATAATTCAATGCTTTATAATATAATGAATTCAACATAGTTATTCACAACTATTATATTATACAAACATGTATTAAAAGAAATTGATAGAGCATTTGGTGACTATTCCATTGATGCCATTTTAATTGAATTTGTGAGCTCCTGAATTTTTGACTTTACGTCACTGGTTTCTTCAACAACAGTTCCAGTAACAATAATATCAGCACCGGCCTTGGCTGCAGTGTAAGCAGATTTAGAATCCCTGATACCTCCGCCAACTACAATTATCATATCTTTAGTAGCCTTTTTGCTGTAAGCAATCATTTCAGGAGGAATAGGCTTATCAACACCAGATCCTGCCTCAATGTAGAAAAATCGCATACCTAAAAATTCGGAAGCCATTGCATAAACTGCAGGTATTTTTGGTTTATTTCTTGGAACTAATTTTGCATCACCAACCCATCCAACTGTTCCGCCAGGTTCTACAACCATATAACCCATAGGCAATATTTCAATGCCTGACTGTTTAACAGCAGGAGAAGCAAGAGCTTGAGCTCCAATAATCCAGTATGGATTGTTAGAATTAAGATAACTCATGAAAAATATAGCATCTGCATATTCGCTGACGCTGCTTGTGTTACCCGGAAAGATAATAATTGGAACTGCGATATTTTCTGATAATATTTTACATGTATTATCAACATCTTCATTATTAACAGTGGATCCTCCAATCATAATACCATCAGTACCACCTTCAATAGCTTCAGTTGCAATTTCTAAAGCTTCTTCAGGAGTTTGTTCATCAGGATCAATCAGCGTAAAATGAACTTTACGGTCCTTTAAAATATTTTTAATATATGACTCAACATCTTTCATATTTAATAATCTATATAAAATAATATATTAAGGTAATTATTAAATTTTAAAAAATATTTTCCAAATCAAAAATATTATATTTTTATTCAAATTTAAAAAATCTTAAAGAGATTCTTCTTTAGATTATCTAAATTCCAGAAAAATCATTAAAAATACAAAAATAGTATACGAAGCAAATCGCTGATTACACTTCAAAATTACATCATCAATGAAATTTTAAAATAAATTAAAGATGGTTAATTGGTATAAGAGAATTAATATTATAATCCTCTTTGTTCTTTAGCTTTAAACCTTAAACCCTTATAACCGCATTTTCTGCAGGTTGATGCGCCAGCAGGGTTACGAGCATTACATTTTAAGCAGATTTTTACATTAAAAATTCTGTTTTCTGCTTCTTCAAATCTTTGTGCCATTGATAAATCCTCCCTATAATAAAAAAATCAAACTAAATAACGTTATGAATAAAACAATATTTTTAATAATCATAACAATAAAGGATGGAAAAGCATATTGCATTATCATCCCTCAATTAACAATAACTATTATGATTTTAATAGTATTTAAATGTTTAGATATTTTAAATAATTTTAAATTAAAATCCAAATCCAAAAATAAAAAAACAATATCAACTTAATCCAAAGTTGGATAATAAGAAAAAATATAGCCAAATAAAAAAATGATCAATAGTTTATTCAAGGCATTTAAACATTCGAGTAATTTAAAAAAAGACAGGACACTACATTTAACAATGATACATAAAAAATTAAATAAAAATGAGAATAAAATTAATTATTCTCATCTTCTGGTAAAACTGTAATTTTATTGGATACAGTACATCCTTCATAGTAAGTTGTTATAATGTATTCACCAGGAGGTAAATTAATGTTTAACCTTGCATATCCATCAGCATCAGTACTTCTGGTATAGAAAACACCATTAATGTTAAATTCAACTTTAACACCAGCA
>CADBPS010000115.1 GCA_902796575.1 uncultured Methanobrevibacter sp.
CAAAGAATTTAAAGACACAAACTGTCCGTCAAACTCAAGCCAAGGATTTTAAGATAAAATGTAAAAATGCTTAACTTGATAGCAATGATAAACGGCAAATATTAATAATAGGAATAAGTGATAAATTAATTTAATATACAAGTGATAAAACGTGAAGCTATATGAGATTTATAACATTAATATTCAAAAATCCATTTAGAAACAAAACAAGAAGTGCATTGTCAATAATTGGAATAGCTATTGGTATTGCCACAATCATAGCACTGGGACTTATCACTGCCGGAATGGAAGATTCTGTCCAAACCTCATTAAATGGAGCCGGTGCAGAAATAACCGTGACCAATTCGACAACAATTGGCGAAGATACTAACATGATAGCATCCGAGATTGCAGATGATGTTAAAAATATCAGTGGTGTTATTGACAGTGCCGGACAATTATCGGTATCGGAAATGACTTCCAATAAAGACAAAATGGACAACCGATTTTCAGGCACTACAATTATTGGAATGCAACCTGAAAAATTAAATTTAGTCGGAATTACCGATGTTGAAGGAAAAATATATGATAAAAATTCAAGTGAAATTATTGTAGGAGCCCAATATGCAAAAATGAACAATGTAAGTATTGGAGACAACATTACATTCCATGACCACAGGTTTACTGTCTGCGGAATATATGAAACCGGCAGCATATTCACAGATGGAGGCATTTATGTATCTTTGGACACGTTACAGGACTTAGTAGAGACACAAAAATATTCTGCTGTTCTGGTGAAAACCGGAGAAAATGTAAATGACACCCAAATCAGTAATGAAATTGAAAAAAGAAATGAAAATCTGACAACTTTAACAAGTGAAGAAATGACATCAATGGCAGATGAAGTTTTAGGCAAGTTAAATACCGCATCATTTGCTGTTTCTGCATTAGCTATTGTTGTAGGAGCAATTGGTATTATAAATACCATGGTAATGACTGTTTATGAAAGAACAAAAGAAATTGGTGTTTTAAAATCAGTTGGCTGGAAACCAAGAAGAATATTAACAATGATTCTGGGAGAAACCTTAGTTTTAACAACACTTTCAGGAATAATCGGCACAATATTCGGTGTATTAATCTGTGAAATTGGTGTCAGAGCGATTAATGTTGATAACTTTTCATTAGGTTATGAGCCTAAAACATTTATTTTAGCATTTGGAATAACACTTATCGTTGGAATAATAGGAGGAATATATCCTGCACGTAAAGCATCCAAATTACCTCCAACAGAAGCATTAAGATATGAATAGGTGAAATTATGGAATCAATTAGACTAATTAACGTTCTAAAACAGTATGATGATGGAAAAGTAACTGCATTAAATCGTATTAATTTATCCATCGAAGAAGGAAGTTTTATTTCCATAATTGGACCTTCAGGATCAGGAAAATCAACCCTCTTAAATATGTTAGGAGCACTCGACAAGCCGGATTCAGGAGAAATTATCATTAACGGCATTGATTTAACCAAACAAAAGGATTTGAGTGATTTTAGAAGAAACGAAATTGGTTTTATTTTTCAATTGCATAATCTAATTCCAAATTTAAAAGTTGAGGAAAATGTTGAAATACCTCTTATTGGAAGTAACTTATCTGAAAAAGAAAAAAAGAGAAGGGCAAGCGTTTTTATAGAGGCCGTAGGACTTTTAGATAAAAAGAATGATAAACCAAATAAATTGTCCGGAGGACAACGTCAAAGAGTAGCTATTGCAAGGTCACTTGTTAATCTGCCATCAATTATTCTGGCAGATGAACCTACAGGTTCACTGGATACAAAAACGGGAATGAAAATTTTAAATCTTTTAAAGCATATTCGTGAAGTAATTGGTGCAACATTGATTATTGTAACCCATGACAATAATATTGCTCGCTTAGCAGATAGGACAATTGAAATTAGAGACGGAGAAATAATCTCTGATAAATATAATTATCATAGATAATCACCCTACTTTCAGACACTGTAGAAATTGCCGGATTTTAGCATTAAATATTTTCCGGATTGTTCCGTTAAGATTAATTCGTTTAGGAAAAAAATAGAGATATTTGAATGCAGATTTAAATGGGAGAAAAATTAATTTTTTTCAACACCCTCTTTTTTAAAAAGAAGTTAGTATAATAGCTAAAAAAATAATAGCATATGAAATTAAAAAATAGGAACTAAATCAAAGACTGTCACAAAAACTATATAAACCAACAAAAAGAAAAAATAACATAAGGATATACAATACATTGGACATATCCTTGTAAAAGGCATGACAAAGTCAGTTATGTTAATATAGTTTAATTTAGAATAATTTGGAGGATTAATAAGAATGAATGAAACAATTAAGGAACAGTCTTGGATTCCACTAATTATCGTGGCTCTTGCTTCCTTTATTATAGCTTTGGATGCTACATTCATGAATGTGAGTATTTCTCAGGTTGTTGCCGATTTGCATACTGATGTAAGTACTATTCAATCAACCATGTCATTTTATACTCTCATCACTGCCGCATTCATGTTGCTCAGTGCCAAGCTTCAGGACATAGTGGGTAAAAAGAAACTGTTTTTAATCGGTACTGCACTTTATGGTGTTGGTACATTTGTTGCATCAATAAGTTCTAGCGCTACGATGTTATTTATCGGATGGGCAGCAATAGAAGGTGTTGCTGGAGCATTAATGATGCCTGCAACCGTTTCCATAATTAGTGGAACATATTCAGGTGAAAAACGTACAGTTGCTTTGGCAATCGTTGGAGTTATGGGTGCAATTGCAGCCGCTATCGGTCCACTCTTCGGTGGGGTTATGACAACATTTCTCAGTTGGAGATATGGATTTGCATGTGAATTAATAGTTGTTATTTTAATTTTAGTACTGCAAGGTAGAATACCTGATTTCAAACCTACTGAATCTAGAAGCGATTTGGACGTTACAGGTGCTATAATTTCATTTATAGGTCTTGTTTTATTAGTATTAGGTATTTTATCACTGACCAAAGATTTCAACACCAGCATAATTGTAATAATTGTAGGTGTACTTGCATTATTAGGTTTCGCATGGTTTGAAATCAGAAGAAAAAGAAACGGTAAAGTTCCATTGTTTGATATGGATTTATTAAGAGACAGGAATTTGCGTGCAGGAACCACCGTTATGTTACTGGCTTATCTTTCGATGAGTGGAGCATTGTTTGCAGTTTCCCTGTTCTTGCAAAGTGTAATGCAATTAAATGCATTTGATACCGGTTTAACCACACTTCCGTTAACTGTGGGTCTGCTTATTTTTGCAATATTAGCGCCTAATCTATCTGGAAGAATTGGTCATAAAAAACTTATGGCATTAGGTTGTATAATAGCGATTATTGGATGTCTGATTTTAAGCTATCAGTTCAAATTAAATACAACATCCTTTGATTTATTACCTGGAATGTTTGTAATGGGAGCAGGACTCGGTTTTGCAATGGCTTTAAGTGTTGATGTTGCATTGCTCAATATTCCTGCGGAAGGTCAAAATAACGCATCTGGTCTTACTTCAACTGGTCAGTCATTAGGTGAATCAATGGGTACTGCAATTATTGGTGTAATTCTAATTCTTGGAGTTTTCGGAGGTATTTCTCATGCAGTCGACATATACGCCCCACAATATTCCGGAAATGAAACATTCCAGCTTGAAGTTTACAATCACTTTCAGGAAGTAGGCAACATAAACGATGTTAATGTAGATAATAATGTTGTAAATATTGTAAATACTGTTGTTCAGGATGCTATGGCATTTGTAATGCAGGTAACAGCTATTCTGATGGTAGTTGTATTTATTCTAACGCTGCGGCTGCAGGATAAAAAGACTTGAAAACAATGAGAGTTTAACTCTCATTTACTTTTTTTAATTGATGTATTATTGACCATTTTATCATTTTTCTCACAGATATACCTTGATACAACAGATTATACCTACACCAAGACCTGTTTCACTGATTATCAGATATTCAATGGCATTAGAAAAGCGACTGCTGATTTACAAGATATACACCACTAACTGAGTCAACAGCAGATAAAATAAACCATCATTTTATAACAATAATTAAATAGTGTAAAAAAGATAATTATAGAATGTAAAAAGCGAGAGTTGCTTTTTAAATCATTATATTTTTTTCACTTGAGAAGGTGATTATAACAAATTTTTGGAGGAAAAAAAATATGGAGCCACATAAAATAGCTGGAATAATATCCATAATATTAGGATTAATTTTTGCAATTTTCCCTGTTTTTGGTACTGTAGCAATGTCCGTTCTCATTGGAGTGAGTTTAGTATTCCTTGGTATAGCATTAATAGCATGTGGATTTACAGCATTTAATATTATTATCGGAATCCTAGCAATTATAGTTGGGCTGATATTCATATCAAACCTTGCAGCATTTTCATTCCTTATGGGATTACAATTCTATATTATTGGTATCCTACTGATTTTGGCAGGTATTGCAGGTCTTATTTCAGGTCCGCAAATATCAAAAATTGGATCAATAGTAGTTATAATTTTAGGTATAATATCCTTTGCTCTTGGAGGACTATCAATCGGCCAGCCAATGTTTGCTGCAATTATTGTAGGTGTATCTTTAATCATCGAAGGAATAATATTATTATTACAATAGGAATTTAATAAGCAGTCTTTTGACTGCTTTAATTTTTATTTTAAAAGTTATAATGGATTTCTTATTTTTATTTGATTTTAATGCTACTATTTATTTAAACAACCAAAAATCACTATTTTTTGACAATGAAAAAGTCAAATAAATAGTTTGAATTTGGATTAATACTAAACTTAAAAAGACATCTTTTTAACTGTGTCTGAATAAATTAATAACTATGAAGATATCGAAAGAGAATATCTGATGCAAAATTAATTTCTACTATAATCAGTAGTGAAGGTTGTTTGTAAATAATATTAAAAGGATGAGACTAACATGAATGTAATAGGAATAATCAAGGATGCTTTTCTATTTCCATCAAAAAACACTGGAAGATTCGCAGTTTATCTTCTTTTATCAGTTTTGATGGCAGGATTTGCAATAGGAGGAATTTTAACATATTTAGTTGGATTTATCGATGATATGTACTACTTGCTTGGAGGAATATATTGTGTAATTTCTCTGTTGATTGGATTTTTTGTCTCCGGTTATCACATCAAAACTATTAAATCCGGGATTGAGCTTAGTGATGAAATTCCAGTTTTTGAATTGTACAAGGATTTTATGACAGGTTTTGACAATATTGTTGTTACAATATTTTACTTTATAATTCCTGCATTAATTGTTGTGCTTGTAGCGTTTGACACAAATCTTTTCAGCAATGCCACGGCTCTTGTCGAAGAAGTCATCATGCAGGCATACAATGTCTATGTTATGGGAGGTTCTTTAAATCTTGCAACCAATGCAATATCCCAATCTTTGTCGGTTCTTATGGGTTCATTAACTATTACTGTTACTGCAGCCATAATCATATTTCTGATTTTTGCAGTCATTCAATCCATGGGTGAAGCAAGATTAGCAAAAACTGGCAGTTTAAAAGAAGCTTTGAATATTTTTGAAGCTATAAAAGACATAAAAAGAATTGGTATTGTTAAGGTAGTTATAATAGCCATATTAATGACTCTGGTTATTGGTCTTCTCGAATTTGCTTTAACAGCCGTATTCAGTCATTTCCCATTTTTATTAACAGTTGTTTATGTTATAATAACTCCTTATCTATCATTGGTTGCTCAAAGAGCTATTGGACTGGCATATTCAGATATAGCTTAATATTTAAGCTATATTCTTTCTTTTTTTTGATACGTTAATAGAAGCATATGTGTATCTGAAGATTATAACCATTATTTGGCGATAGTAATGGCATCGGTTTAAATCATCACGAAGTATTAACACACCCCAATTAGATTTAAATAGACAGTCCCAGTGATGCAGTGTTTAAACTCTTAGGTAATAATACCAGACAATTGAACTACCACGACTTATAGAAGTCGTGGATTCCTAACATCGAGTTGAAAGGCAATCCCCGTTGTTCCAACGGTTTAAAATATTA
>CADBPS010000116.1 GCA_902796575.1 uncultured Methanobrevibacter sp.
ATCAACCAACATAATAAACATAAAATAACGTAAAATAAAGGAGAAAAAATTATGAATCAAAATTCACCAACTTGACGACATTGCAAACTTTTTGGAAAAATTTATCCTGAATGTTCAAGAGTACTCTGACTTTTTAAGTCAAAGCAGACTTACACAAAAAAGGAGGTAATTGAATAATATGAAATACTCACCAAATGCTCTCTAAAAATGTTTAATATAACTAAACTATAAAAATGTTAAGTATGAAAAGAACAGGAGCAGTTAATTTACCCTTACATGGAGGTCATCCCCCACACTGGCTATTTTCAAGGATGGTTAAATTGTCAGGAGCATTAGCTTCAGTTATTATTGAAGAATATAGTATAAATGAATTTTTAAGAAGAATATCAAATCCCTACTGGTTTCAAGCATTTTCATGCGTTTTAGGATTTGACTGGCACTCATCGGGAACAACTACAACAACATTAGGTGCTTTAAAGGAATCATTATCTGCTGAAGAGCACGGCATATATCTTGCCGGAGGTAAGGGTGCCAAATCACGGAAAACACCTGATGGAATAGAACATGCAGGAGATATTTTTAATCTAAAAACAAAAACAACTGAAAAATTAGTTGAAACAAGTAAATTATCTGCTAAAATCGACAATTCATGTATTCAGGACGGCTATACATTATATCAGCATAATTTCTTCGTAACAGAAAAGGGCAATTGGGCTGTTGTCCAGCAGGGATTAAATACAGGAACAAAATATGCCCGCCGATACCATTGGCTTGGAGAAAATGTGAATGATTTGCTGATAGACCCTCACAGTGGCATTTCATGTGATTTGAAAACACCAGAAACACTGAACATGACTGATGAAAAAAGTGAATCCGCTCAAAAGATCAGTGTTGATTTGATTAATGATAACCCTAACCATTTAAGACAATACTTTAAGAGAAAAAATAATCAGATGCTGCTGGAAGATTTTACAATGCCACAACATCATCCTGTTTTGGATATTGACCTTTCAGACAAGGAATTTGAGGTTTTAAAAAATGCATGGGAAATACAACCTGAAAATTATGAAGAATTAATAATGCTTCAGGGAATAGGTCCCAAAAAAATAAGGGCACTTGCTTTAATATCAGATTTAGTTTATGGTGAGCCCGCAAGCTGGAAGGATCCTGTTAAATACAGTTTTACACATGGAGGTAAGGACGGTTTTCCATATCCTGTCGATAGAGAAGTTTATGATAATTCAATTTCAACAATAAAAGATGCTCTAAATCAAGCTAAAATAAAAAAAGACGACAAGTTAAAAGCAATAAAAAGATTGGATGATTTTATCTCCAAATAAAAAAAAAGAAAAAGTGTAATTGAAAAATTACACTTAAATAGCTGTCCAACCACCATCTACACAAATTAATTGACCTGTACAGAAACTTGAAGCATCAGAAGCTAAATAAATTGCAAGACCATCAAGTTCACCAGGTTCACCTAATCTTTGCATTGGACAATATGCTGCGATTAAATCCATGAAACCTTCCATTTCAATACTTTCAGTTGTTAATTCAGTAGCAAATACCGCAGGACCAATTGCATTAACGGTAATGTTATATTTAGCCCATTCAACAGCTAAGTTTTTAGTTAAATTCATCACTCCACCTTTTGCAGAAGAGTATGCGGAAATTCCTCCACCAGGGAAGATTACACGTGAGTGAATTGAACCGATATTGATGATTTTGCCGTAATTTTGTTCAATCATTACTTTTCCAACTTCTGCACAGGTGTAGTAAACACCACTTAAGTCAATTTTAATGTGTCTGTCCCATTCTTCAGCACTTTGTTCAGTAACAGGTTTATTATTACCCATTCCTGCAGCAGTTACTAAAATATCAATTCTTCCAAAATAATCAACTACTTTTTTAACAGATTCAGCGATGTTTTCCGGATCACCAACATCTGTTACTGCATACATTACATCTACTCCATATTTGTCTTCCAGTTCTTTTTTGTTTTCCTGGAGTCTTTCTTCTCTTCTAGCAAATAATGCTAATTTTGCTCCTTGACTAGCGTATGCCTGTGCAATTTGCCAACCAAGACCTGAGGATGCACCAGTGACAAGTGCAACTTTATCTTTTATGTCAAAGTAGTTTTTCATTTTTTCCACCTCTAAAATACTCAAAGTTTAAAAACTTCGATGCATAACTATATCTTTTAAAAAGTATTTAAAGTTTAAAACACTGCTTGAAAATTAGTAATTGTTAATTAAGAAAAACTGTTAAATGATAAACGGATAAAAAAAATATACAAGGGTGTTCGCCAAAATTAATTTTTTAATTTGAATTTTTTATAACTTTGTTATATTTTTCTTGTTTTTTTAATTTTTCACATGAAATTAATGGAA
>CADBPS010000117.1 GCA_902796575.1 uncultured Methanobrevibacter sp.
AATATGATAACTAAAATTTACAGAGTTAAAGGTACTTTTGTAATGGGCGATGAGTTTCATAAATTTGTAAAAGAATATAAAGCTACCTGTGAAGCTGATATTGAAGAAAAAATTTATGAACGTTTTGGAAGTAAGCACGGAATTAACAGAAATCAGATTAAAATTTCTGAAATTTCTGAAATTACTCCTGAAGAGGTCTTAGACCCTATTGTAAAAGAAATTTTATAAGCACTTTCGAGAGGTGTTATTATGGAAGATCAGCAAAGATTAAATGAAATCGTTAATGAAATTAATGCATATACTCAGCAGGCAGACTTAATCCGTCAGCAAATTGAACTGATTAGGTCTTCAATTGCAGAGGTAGATGCATTATCCAACACTTTAGATGACTTAAACGGTGAAAAGTCAGTTGAAGCTTTTGTACCTGTGGGTGCTGGATCTTTCATTAAAGGAGAGCTTAAAGATACTGATGAAATTATTATAAGCATTGGTGCCGGTTACGCAATTAAAAAGGATGCTGAAGGTGCTAAAGTGATTATTGCTGGGCAAAGAAAAGATTTGGAAGATAGTTTGGATAAAATGTTGGCTAATTTACAGCAGGCAACCGATATCATCACTAATCTCCAGGGTCAGGCTCAGCAAATTCAGTTAGCAGCTCGCGGCGGTGTTACCGGATTGAACTAATCTCTTTTTAGTCAGTTAACTTTATAACTGACTAATATTTTCCATATTTCTTATTTTTTAAAACTTTTACGGATTAATTATTCCATTACATACCCAAACATTATATGTTAAAAACTTCAAAGATATACGCATAGCACTGGGGGGGTGTTATGGTGAAAGGCAAGTTTGCCATATTCATGTTGATTTTATTCATAATTTCTGTTAACTGTGTTAATGCAGATGATTTGACTACTGATGAAGGAGATTTGAATACCAATATTCCTGTATCTGATGAAAATGTAGTTGTTGATTCTTCAGATGTCAGTTCTGAATCTGATTCGTCTGCGTATTTGGTTTTGGATAATGATGCTGATAAAGAAAATATTGCTGTGAATGAACTGGTTTCATGGATTGTATCGGTTCAAAATTTCGGTCCCCACACATCAAAGAATACTCAGGTTCACGATGAGCTGCCTGAAGGATTAATATATATTTCACATACTGCGACCAAAGGTACATTCAATCCTCAAACAGGTATTTGGGACATTGGTGATTTAACTGTAGATGATGGTGAGGTTTTTTTAACAATAACAACTAAAGCAGTTACCGTCGGTGAAAAAATAAACAAGGCTACTTTAACAAGTGACACATTTAATCTTAATAACGAAAGTTATGAAGAAGAAGAAATTGATGTTTTTGATAATGATTGGGATGATGACGATTCTGATAAATCAATTAAAGAAGAAAAGGATTTTAATCTTTCTGTTAATAATAAAACGGGAAATCCTGTTTTTCTGATTTTAATGTCATGTCTGCTTATTGTTTATTTCAGGTTCAAGGCTAAAAAATAGATTTTATTAAGCATTTTTATTATTTTTCCATATAATTTGAAAAAGCATTTTTTGGCATTAATGTAACTGACGCTGACGGAATAGCCGGAATTCATCTGGACCTTGCTGACGGTGAATATATAATAAGCTCATCATACAATAACATGACTATTTCAAATAAAATTACAATACATTCATAAAGGAGGTTTTATCATTAAAAAAATTTTTATATTGGCTTTGATGGTGATTTTCTTTCTGGGAACATCTGTCATTCATGCTGAAGACAATTCCACAATTGCAGAAGATTCTCTCTTGAGTGACGATTCCGCTTTGGAGGAAGTTAACATTGAAGTTAATGATATGGCAATGTACTATAGAAGTGGAGAACGATTAAATGTGGGATTATATGATTCGGCCAATGAAGCTATTGTCGGTGAAAGTCTGATTATTGATATCAACGGTATTAACTATACAAAAACTACAAATAATGAAGGTAGAACTTCACTGGCTATTAATCTGAATCCGGGAGTCTATCTGGCCAATGTCTATTTTTTAGGAAATGACAAATACTCAGGTGCCAATGCAACAGCTACTGTTGATGTTTTACCAACTATTGAAGGTTCCGATTTGGTCAAGTACTACAAAAACAGCACAGCATATACTGCTTATTTTGCAGACGGGTTAGGTGATCCCCTAGACAATGAGAATGTTCAGTTCAATATTAATGGTGTTTTTTATACACGTAAAACTGATGTCAATGGATTTGCCCGTTTAAATATTAATCTGGTTCCGGGCGATTATATTATATCATCATATAGTCCGGTCAATGATTTTGTGTGCTCCAATAATATCAAAGTGCTTTCAACAATAAATGCATGTGATGTGCATAAAATTTTCAGAGACAGCAATCAGTATACACCTACTTTTTACGGATTCAACGGTGAGGTGCTGATGAATACTATTGTTAAATTCAATGTCAACGGAATTTTCTATACCCGTAAGACAAACGAGGATGGAATTGCCAAAATGAATATTAATCTGCCTCAGGGAGAATATATCATAACTTCATATAATCCGATAAACGATCAGACTTATTCAAACAAAATCAATGTTGATTCATATTCAACCACTCAACTGACTTCCAAAAGCCAGTCTTTTAAGGCAAATGAAGATGATACCATTAAGGCAAATTTAACCAATAATCTTAATTACGGAGTGTTCAATGAGGAAGTAACGTTATCCGTCAACGGCAAAACATTTACTGCACTGACAGATGAAAACGGTGTTGCAAGCTTCAATCCAAATCTGCCTCAGGGAAACTACTCTCTAACATTCAGCTATCCAGGGTCTTCCACATACGGCTCTTCAAACACAGCATCATCCATTGAAGTTTTCGATGGAATAAAAGCAATAGTTAACGGTGCAGATGCAACACTCTATAAGGGAGAATTATATGGTGTAACACTGTTTGATGAATATTACAGGCCAATGGCCAATGAAATTGTCTATTTCAAAATAGGTGATGATATTTATAATGACACAACTGATGATAATGGAATAGCCACTTTAGTGGTTGATACAAGATCAGGATACCATACTGTTGAAGCATTCTTCAACAAAACAGATTATAAATTCTCAAAATCCATATCTCAGATTCTTGTAGTTAAAAGCAATAAAACTGTAATAACTCCTATCATAAATGATGTTACTGAAGGATTAGGAAATACAATCAATGTCAAGCTTTCAGCTGACAATGTTAATTTAAAGAACAAAAAGGTAATATTGGAAATCAACAAAAGAAATTACACAAGAACAACTAATGACAATGGTCTTGCCAATATTACAATTAATTTGGCTGGTGGAACATATGATATTAAATTCTATTTCCTTGGTGATGATTTCTTTGAACCTGCATTCAATTCATCTTCATTATATGTTAAACCGAGAATAAGCACTCATCTGACTTCTCTTTCAGAATCCAGATTCTATAAAAATTCGGGAATGCTCTACAGGATGCAGTTATTATCAACATCTCCGCTTTCGGGCAAGGAAGTTACCTTCACTGTCGGTTCAAAAGTGGTAAACACCAGAACTGACGGAAATGGTATTGCATATTTAAATATTGATGATTTAAACATTGGTTCATATACTGTTACCTGCAGATTCAACGGTGATAAGGATTACTCACCATGTGAGCTTTCACAGCCTCTTGAAATAACATTTGAAATACCGTACGGTTATTCATACTGGGTCAGATATGATGACATGTACAATTTGAACCTGGCCAGTTTGGCATCACTGGGAACACGTCATTTATTCCTCCATTCCTATTCATTCACTGCATACGGTGAATCAACCGTTTTATCATGGATCAGGTCAGTTAACAGCTATGGCATTCAGGTACATATATGGATGCAAGTCTTTTATTCTGGAAGCTGGGTTATTCCTGTCAACGATGCAGACGGATCATTCAAATATTCATTCATGCAGTCTAAAATAAATGAAGCAGCCTATTACGCAAGTTTAAGTGGTGTTGGAGGTGTTCATTTCGACTATCTGAGATGTCCTGGTAATGCATACAAACATCCTAATTCGGTTGATGCAATCAATTATTTCGTAAGTCAGGCGGCTTCAAGGGTTAAAAGCATCAATCCGAACTGTATATTATCTGCGGCTGTAATGCCTGAACCGAATATGATGATATATTACTATGCTCAGGATATTCCGACAATCAGCAAATACCTTGATGTTCTGATTCCTATGATTTATAAAGGAAACTACGGTAAAAATACTGACTGGATTAGACAGACAACACAACAGTTTGTAAGTATGTCAAATGGAGCTCAGGTATGGACAGGTCTTCAGACATATCGTTCTGATTCGGATATTACAAAATTAAGTTATGATGAATTATTCGCTGATGCTCAAGCTGCATTGGATGGTGGAGCAAGAGGTGTCGACATGTTCAGATGGGGTGTGACCAATTTCATTAATTTCAATGATTTAAGAAAATAGATAAGTTAGTTATATTATTTAACTAATTTATTTATCCTTTTTTTTATTTACTGGTATCCAGTTGTGTTTTTTTTTGAGGATTTTGCTCTTTGAAATTCTTGTAGTCTTTTTTTATCTTCTTTTCTAGAATTCTATTTTGATTGCACCGTTATCATATAATTCATGAATGTTTTATGTATTAAAATACGATTTGTAGTATAAATTATAGGGTGCTAGAAATTTTCATCTAAACCCAACATTGAGATTTGCCTATTTTTCTAGTTGGCAACAAATTTCCAATTATGCT
>CADBPS010000118.1 GCA_902796575.1 uncultured Methanobrevibacter sp.
AACCTTATCCGGTGACCATCCTGGAATTAAACCTGAAGAGGCTCCGGTGGTTGCAGGTAAAGGCCCTGCCATTATCCTGGCTGATGCAAGCGGAAGAGGCATTTTAACTCAGCAATCAGTTAAAGACATGCTCATCAAAGCTGGAGATGAAAACGACATTCCATACCAATTGGAAGTAAGTGACGGCGGAACAACTGACGGAACTGCAATTCACCTAACCCGTGAAGGAATTCCAACTGGTGTTTTATCTGTTCCTACCAGGTATATACACACTCCGGTAAGCGTATGCAGTATGGATGACATTGAATCAACCATTCAATTGATCACCGAAGCTATAAATAATTTATAGCTACTCTTTTTTTCTTTTTTATTAATTATTATTGATTCCAGCATTTTGTTTAAAAGTATTTATACTAGAAGTTCTTTAAGTTATGTTGTCGAGGTTATAGAGTGAGTGAAAAACATATTACCCTCATGATTATAAGTACAATACCGGATATGTTTGCGGAACATTATTATTTCATTAAAAACGTGTTCCCGAATTTAAAGGAAATATGTAAACAACATGATATTGAATTGGACTATCTTGATTTGTTTTATTCCATTACCGAAGAGGAATTCAATACCTGCAGGTCCATTCGCAGATATTTCACTTCAATCGATTCGGATAGGACCTTCTATATCTGCTTTAGAGGTCAAAAATTGGGTTGCATTCCAACCCATGAGGATATTGACCAGGCAACAATACAGAAATACCCTGAACTGGTGGACTATATCGGGGACATGTCATTTACAGAATTGACAGTAATGCATGCAATTCATCCCTTTGAAAAATGTGAAGACGGCGAAATCAAAAAGTTATCTCCCGTAAAGCATTCATTGTTCTATTTCAGGGATGACCACTATCTTGACGAGTTGTCACCGTCCCAAAAGGAGATTTACACATGCAGACCGGACTGTGATGATGAGTTCGTACAGGATTTAAAGCTTGCAATGGCTAAGGATTTGGTTGTTCACAACAAAAGGGAATTCGATGAGCTGAAAGATAACATGGCCAACATCAATGTTAGGAAATATGCTGGAATATGGGATGATAATGCAGATTTTGTTGATATAATAAACGGCTATACTGAGGAGTATGCCAATTTGAGAAGTGTGTCTGTTGATGATTTGGCAAACTTTTATAAAAAATTGTCATTCAAGGATTCGCAGGGCGGTTTTGTAGATTTTGAATGTGAAGGCAAATCCTTAAAAGATGTGATGATTGAAGATTTCATCAATGAATTAAAATTAGAGTTTCCTGAAAATTTTAGTTAATGATAGATTATTTGAATCTATCATCTGATTTTTGTGATTTTGCTTTTTGGTGTTTGGTTTCAAACCATCCTATTTTTAACTCATCTATTGTATCCTCATATAATTGGGGAACGTATGGCTTGATGTCTAAAAGTGGTGTTCCGTCCAAGACGTCAACATTTTCGATGTAGATTGTGTTGTCTTCAACTTTTTTAACTTTAACAACACTCATTCCAATTCTGTTTGGCCTTTTTGGAGATCTTGTTGCAAAGACGCCATGGGTGTCATTGTCCATAAACGGTTTTACTTCGAGCATGTATCCTTCGACTTTGTGCAATAAGTAAAGAATGTGAATGTGGGAAAATCCATCTAGATCTTTTAATCCGTCGACATATTTATCCTTGATTTCTATTTTTCCTTCAATTCCTTTTGCGCCTGTTGGCTGAATCGGCATTCCTTCAATCTCTTTGAATTCTGTATGGATTGTACCGATTGATTCTAATTCGATATTCATAGTAATTAGTATTGACTTGTTTTTTAATAAAATTTTCTAAAGCTATCGTTATTATTTTTTGAATTTCGATGAAATTTTATATTAAGAGTTTAAATTGTATTATTTTTATAATATATAATATATTAAACTTATTTTTAATTTTTAAATTTTTTTAATAATCATTTAATTAATTGGATTACTTATAATTGTTTTTTATAAAAATTTATTTAAAAATTATATCGATATGAAAAATATTCTGTAATCGATTTTAAAATTCTTCTTTATACTAAAAAACGAAACATTTATATACAATTCGATATAATGTTATATTGTCAAAAACATACTGATGTGAAATTATGAATTTAAGTGCAAGAAATCAATTAAACGGAAAAATTACAAATGTCGAACTTGGCGCCGTTATGGCTAACATTAAAATTGAAGTAAGTGAACCTAATGTCATTACTGCAGTTATTACAAAAGATTCTGCTGAAAAATTAGGTTTAGCTGAAGGTGACGACGTAACCGCTATCATTAAATCTACTGAAGTAATCATCGGAAAATAGATATATGAGAAGTAAATATATTAAATTTTATAGGATGTGAAAAAATGCAACTTAGTGCAAGAAATCAATTAAAAGGAAAAGTAGCAAATGTTGAACTCGGTGCT
>CADBPS010000119.1 GCA_902796575.1 uncultured Methanobrevibacter sp.
AAATTTCACAAACCAAACTCAACAAACTCTTAGATAAAAAATCCAAAGAATTATGGAAATCTTACAGAGATTATCTCGACGAATTCAAATCCATTTTTAATCAAATTACATATAATGACGCAGTTGCAAAAATCAACGAAATTAAAAACAAAATCAACACATACCCAAATTTCATAGCAACCTATTTAAAAAGGAATTTCTTTCCAGAATACGCAAAATACATTGTATTCCTCAAAGATAGAGTTAAAAAACATTTAGAATCCACAAACAACAAAGTAGAAAACTACATTGGTAACATACTTGACAAATCTAAGAAAAGAATATTCAGAACAGTACACGGCGTATTCAGCCATATTTTCCACAGAAAAGACGGATGGATCGCAAAAAGACTGGCCGAAAAAGAAAAAATAAAAATTAGATATAATAACTCCAATATTAAAATTACTTGTTAGTTATTAAAATTGAACTATTTGGGGTTCTTTACTTCTTTATTTTTTATTAAAAAAAATTTTCAGTGAGAACTTATAATTTAAGACCTAACTTCTTGACAGTCACTAGTTGTGAAACAATGAAAATATTTATTTCAACAAAAAAAGAGAATATTTAATTAATGAAGTTAAATTGCTCCTCATTAATCAAATCATAACATATTAAGTCATTTGAATCCAAATTTTCAGATTTAAGTTTAACAGCATTAATCTGGCTGTTGTTATACGTCCTGTAATATAAGATGGATTCATTGGTATTGTAACAGGACGAGTATATTGTATATTCATATAAATCAGGTTCATCAATAAATGTACAACCATTCTGCTGTTCAACAGAGGCTAAAATATGGAAAAACTGAGAAACGCTTTCAGCTTCACCGTCACCCGAATAGGAATTTTCCTTGGTAAAGGCTACTTTTGCAAAACGTGACATGGAAGATAAATCACCAGGTAAACCCATAGCCCCCATTCCCCTTGAATATGCAGCTAAATCCAGATTAGATGCAAAGGTATTATCGGGAGTTTTTACAGACAACGAACGGTAATTATTGAGATTAAATAATTGGATATCAAAAGTAGGGTTATTGGTTAAAACACCTACAGGATTATCATAAACTTTAAGTCCGTCTTCCAAAGGTTCAACAACAATGGATTTATTCTTGTCCGATATTAACCAGTGAAGAGGAGATAAAGGTAAATCCTCTGAAAAATTGATATTAACCAAATTAACATTTTCAAGCAGTTTTTTAACATCATCGACATTAGTAGCTTTTGACAGCACATAAGGGATAAATTCAAATGGAGTTATATTGTCCATTCCTTCTTTTTCATCAAGATAAACTGCATTGCCTTCAAAATTCAGCCCTGCAATAGCTAATCCCTTTTCGTTACATGCGTCATAATATAGTGGATATGCATCGATTCCGGCAGCTATTCCAATGATTGCATGGTGTGTTTTAATATCATCAATTATTCTGAATTTAAATTCGTAATTTCTCGGCGTAATACAAACCCTTTCGTGATAGGATAACTCATAGTCAAAGTTACGGCCGAAATAATGATTTTTTGTTTTATAATTTGCTCCAGTACACATAGTATCACATATAGCTTGAATAAGTTTTAGTTCTTGATTTAATATCTCCAAAGGTATCTTCAATTAATAATTCACCATTTTTAAAAACAGTACGCAGACAGTCTTCGCCTTCATCAGATATACCAACTGTTCTGTATGTGTTTTCATCATTGATTAGTTTAAATCTACCGGTTTTTGATTTTTTACTTGAATCAAGAGGATTTTTAAATATATCATGCCATTCGCCATTTCTTAACTGTGCAGAACATTTGAATGCATTGCGCTGACTGTCACGATTAATACTGGTGTGCAGTCCTCCACCCATACCGAAAATTATATTGGATGCTGCCCACCCATTTGATTTCAATGCAAAAAGAATATCCCTGATTTTATGATATTTTAGTCCATCACCCCATAAGAGGCCAATATTTGCATCAAAAATCTTATAGCCCTTATCGGTTTTATAGCTTCCAAAACCCTTTTCCAGAATATTAAAACAATCCATTGTTGTAGATACCGGTTCACCACTGTCCGGTCTGAAAACCACTTTATTGCCCTCAGTGTCTAAAAACTTCAATATAGCTTCATTTAACTCATAGCCCTCTGTTGAAGCCTGATTTAAAAAGTCACGATAATTATAGCTGTCAATAACAATGGATAAAATTCCATCTTTAGCATTTTCAATAACATTTAGCGTCTGTTCTAATTCCCCTTCCTGACCCAGAGATGTCATTACACTATGTTCCGTTGCCTGAACTGAAAAACCGTAGATATTGGAATCATTATAATAGTTTTCAGGAATAGTCAGTGCAGGAATCGTATCTGTTCCCGAGAAATTAAGTAAATGTGCAGATCCCGCAAGCATTGCTGATTCTGTTGATGAAGCACCCCTATATCCAAAATCATGCAACATGAAATCCATATTATCTTTTGGAGAACCTGTAACTTCAAGATAAAAATTGACTAATTTTTTAACTTCGGCAGATAAAGTTGCAACAGTTGATGGATACCATACCTGAAGCAGTAATGATTCAAGATAATTAGGCAGCCAGTAGCATTTTTCGTCCGTGTTTTCAACAGTCATTAAAACATTACTGATATTAACAGGAGTTCCTTCGGCAACTGCCTTAATTTCAACAGGAAGTCTACCGTCATATTCATCCAGAATATAATTCCATCCCTCCAGATTGAAAATGTCCTCACCAATGTGGGCGTTAATAATCCTGTCTGCTTCTGCTATTTTTTCTTCGCTTACTACACTTCCTTCCAGATACTTCTTTATTATGTACTGAAGACCATAAAAAATAGTTTTGTTAAATTCCGAACCTACTCTGCTTTCAAGATAGGAGTATATTTTCTGTGTGCCTTTTGGATAGAAATAGTGATGTGTAATTTTATAGCTATCCGTCAATAGGCAAATATTATTCTCAAACATATAACGACTATGTTGACAATAATATTAAAATTTTATTCTTTTTTCATTGGACTATACAAAAGCCTTTTCTGTTTTTATTTGAAATCACAGTGGTGATACACAGGACTCGAAATCTGATTTTACAAGCATTCAGCACCACCACAAAATCCTTAATTAAAAAAAATATATGAACAAATACTTCAAAAACAAATTCCAATAGTGATGATAGTACAATCCTAATCTTTTTTCTCAAAAACAATGCTTTCAGAAGTTTTAGCCAAGTCTTTTCTCAACTTAGCTCTTTGCTCTTCCAAAAGACGTTTTTTTATCTCCCTTGCTTTCTTTTTAGGTGCAAAAATCATTTTCTCACCCACTTATTGTTATATGGTTAATTCTATTTAAATTTTACATATTCTTTTTTTTATCCATTCAAAGCCATTATTTTTTGAAATGAATGCAATATATGCACTATCCTAGGGATTTCATCCCCAAATAAGATTCACTTTAAAATCAACTGAAACAACACAACAATATTATTTCTGTTATATATTCTGAATTTATACATACATTAAACTTGTAATTTTTAATAATAGCACCTTTCATTGATATAAAATTGATTTCACATTAATTGTGAACAAAAATATAAGTCTAGAAAAACATAATAGATATAGCTGAAAGAATTATTACAAAAAAGTTCAAAGAAAAAACTATATTTAAATGCGGAGGATTAAGAAAATGGCACCAAGACAATTTGCAAAAACCTGGTGGGGAGAAAAATGGCTGGATGCTCTTAAGGGAGTTTATTTAACGAACCGTATTGGACGTGGAAGAACATATGCAAACACAGGCCGTGTTTATGATATTAAAATTGAAAATAACACAGTTTCCGCCAAAGTCAAAGGCAATTATCGAAGTTATTATCGGGTGATGGTTGAGTTTAAGGAGTTCAGTGAAAATCAGAAGGATAAAATCCTGAAAATCATCTACAAAAATCCGTCCATTTTATCCGCATTACTTAATCACAAGTTGCCGGAGGAACTGTATGATACATTGAGAAAATCCAAAATCAATGTTTTTCCGACATCACACAACGATATGTATTCATCATGCAACTGTCCGGATTATGCTTTGGTATGCAAGCATATTGCTGGTCTTGTTCATATGATTGCTTTGGAAATTGATAAGGATCCATTTTTAATCTTTAAACTTCAGGGTTTTGATTTGCTGGAATCTCTTAATTATACTCCAAAAGAGGAAAATGATGATATCCGGTCTGTTGACGATTTATTTATTCATGAAGACTATGATATTAAAGAAATCAAGGAAGTTGATTTTTCTAAGGTACCTGAACTGCATGATAGGATATTTTTCCTCATGAATGATAATCCAGTGTTTTATAAAAAGAATTTTAAAGCTGTTTTAAACAGCATCTATAAATCAACTGCAAGATACATTAGTAAAAATATTGAAAATTACACCAGAAAAAATTATAGAGACAACGGATATAACAGTTATTTTGATGTAGATTTTGACTACGATGATTTTAAAGGCTCTGAAGATGAATATATTGACTGGCTGGAACATGTTTTTCTTGAAAAATGGGGAATGCCTAATCAATGGGATAAATTCAATTTCAACATTAACAAAAAATATGAAATTTCAAAAATTAACATTGATAAAACCACACCTTTTAAAAAAAATAAGACTCCCGAAGCATTGTTTGCTTTTTTCACTGAGTTATCTGAAAGTCCTGTTGATAAATTTGGTGAGAATATACAATTTTTAAATCTTATTTATCAATTCACAATAGAACTGCTCAAAAAACATGCTATTGTACCTGAATTATTTAAAACAGATGAAACTTTCCAAATTCGCTGGATTCCAGCTGTCTTTGACAGTACAATAGCTGAACTGATTGATTTATTATCTGTTAACTGTCCGGATAATCTTGTTAAGTTTAAAAACCGCAAGATTTCCCGAAAAGACCAGATTATCACTGTTATTAGTTTATTTATCCGTGGATTCTTTGACAGGTATATGAAATACGGTGCCACACAATCTGTAAGAAAGAATTATTCAGAAAACATATTCAGATTATTCTTCTTTGAAAGCCAGAATATTGATATTAATACTGCAGAATCCATTAATCAATGGCTGTCCAAATTTACACTTAATTCAAGAGATTATGATTTGTATCTGGTTGTGGAAGAGAACGGTGCTTCATTTAACATTGATGTTAAGGTCAATGATGAGATGGCAGGCATTAATGATGTAATAGCAACCACCGATGATGTTGATTTAAAAATGAATTTACTCAAGGACATATATATCATAAATGAAATTTTTCCCGAATTCAACCGTGCAATTGATTTAAATGAAAATCTCGAGTTTAATTTAGATAGTTTCACACAGTTTTTTATGGATACATTACCGTTATTTGAATTAATGGGTCTTAAAATTGTTCTTCCAAAATCCCTTCAAAAAATATTCAGACCCAAACTGGTTCTTGATATTAAATCAAAAAATGAAGAATCATATGTTAAATTTGAAGATTTAACTGAATTCAACTGGAAAGTAGCTATTGGAAATACCACATGCAGTTTAGATGAATTCAAAAAATTGGCTGAAAGATCTAAAGGATTAGTTAATATTGCGAATAATTTTGTAATGCTTGATGAGAATGAAGTAAAATCATTAATAAAGCAAATTGACAAGCTTCCGGAAAAGTTGAACAAACATGATTTAATGAAGGCACTGCTCAGCGGTGAAGTTAAAGAAGCTGACGTCAACATTAACAGTGACTTAAACAGACTAATTAGTGAAATAACCACATTTAACCCAATTTCAGTTTCAGATAGTATTATGGCCGATTTAAGAGATTATCAAAAGACCGGTTATTCATGGCTGGTTCAGAATATAGAATCCGGATTCGGATCCATACTTGCAGATGATATGGGACTTGGAAAAACATTGCAGGTTTTAACAGCAATACAACATTTTAAAGATGAAGGATTACTTGAAAAGGAAAAAGTATTAGTTATAGCACCGACAAGTCTGCTTACCAATTGGCAGGAGGAAATAAGAAAATTCACACCTGATTTAACATCATATATTTTCCATGGAAGCGACAGGAGATTTACCAAAAAGAAATATGATATTTATCTGACGTCATACGGAGTTATCCGAAGGGATGTTGAGAAATTCAAAAGAAGAAAATGGTTTTTGACAATAATTGATGAGGCTCAAAATATTAAAAATCCGGAAACAAAACAAACAAAAGCCGTTAAAAGCATTAAAGCAAAACATAAAATAGCTATGTCCGGAACGCCTGTTGAAAACAGACTTGCTGAATATTGGAGCATATTTGATTTTACAAACAAAGGATACCTAACCAGTCTCAAACAGTTCAGGAAAAATTATATAATTCCAATTGAAAAAGAAAGAAATGCCGATATTCTAAATAATTTCAAACAGATAACACGGCCATTTATTTTAAGAAGACTTAAAAGCGACAAAAACATTATAAAAGACCTGCCGGACAAAATTGTCAACGATATTTACTGTAATTTAAGCCGTGAACAGATTGCACTATATAAGGAAACACTTGATGTTTCAATTCAGGATGTTGAAGCCAATGATGGAATAAAAAGGAAAGGAATTGTTTTAAAATTGATAAATTCATTAAAACAGATTTGCAATCATCCGTCACAATTCACCAAATCCAAAAATCACAGCATTGAAGAATCCGGAAAACTTGAGGTACTGATGCATACATTATCCAATATTTTGGAAAACAATGAAAAAGTACTGATTTTCACTCAATATGTTAAAATGGGAGAAATAATTCAAGATCTGATTGAAAAAACATTTAATACAGAAGTATTATTCCTTCACGGATCATTATCCCGTAAAAAAAGAGACAACATGGTTAAAAAATTCCAGAACAATCCCCGGAACAAAATATTTATTGTTTCACTGAAGGCCGGAGGTACGGGACTGAATCTGACTGCTGCAAGGAATGTTATCCATTATGATTTATGGTGGAATCCTGCTGTGGAAAATCAGGCTACAGACAGGGCATATAGAATCGGGCAAAATGAAAATGTGATGGTTTACCGTTTCATAACAAAAGGAACCTTTGAAGAAAAAATAAATGAAATGATTAAGCGAAAAGAAGAACTTGCACAGCTGACAGTCGGAGATGGAGAAAAATTCATAACTGAAATGAGTACAGATGATTTAAAAGAAATGTTATCCTTAAGAAAAGATTAATTAAATCAGCGTTTAATATGCTGGTTCGGATTTAGAAAGTCATCTAAAAAGATTAAAACATCTTCATCATCTGCCAAATCGTTTAAATCACAGAATTCATAAGTTTCTAAAATATATTTAATAAGATTCTTGCCGACTTTAATTAATGAAATATATTCCTCTGTAAGCAAATGACAAATGAAAGACTTTGGAGTTACAAATTCACGTTCAACATTCAATACCAGATAATCATCTAAAACATAACAATTCTCAAGTCCGAATTTACCAATGAAGTTTTTACAGGCATCGTCAAGGAAAATTTTTGGACCTTTGTGGACTTTAATATTGTTTAATCTGAAAACTGCCAGTTCCAACAGTACAATAGCTGTATTTTTTTCATCAGTCCAGTATGAAGACTGGAAAACCTGAAAATCATTTTTGTTAAGGATTTTTTCAATGGAATCTGTTGTTTTTTTAAGCTGCGGGTGTAATGTGTCAAGGGGAATTTCCGGAATATCAAATTTAATAGCTATGTAATTGCTTTCGTGGAATTCCAGTTCATTGAGAATAGTGTTTTTAGTAATGTCTTTTTTGATTGGATAGAAATATTCTTCTTTTTTATCTGAATTAAGATAGTTTCTTGCTGACTGGATGAATTGGGAGTATTTGTCTAATCTTAAAGCTGCTCCTACATTGCGGTTTTTATCTGTTGGATCAATACATATCAGGGGATCTTTAAACTGTTTTGCAGTACCATATTCCATTAAATCAATCCTGTGACCATATTGCCAGGTGCAGGCTTCTTTTAATGTATTTTCAAAACTGCCGTATTTGATTATTAAAAGTTCGCATAAGTAGCCTGCAAATCCCCCTACTTTAAATTCTGATCCATATGTTCCTGTCATGTCCATGAATCTTTTTAAAAGAATAACTTCATCTTTCTGATTGTCTTCAAGGTTTGACTGGACATACCTGGTGTGAAGAATGGTTCTGTCTACAGCGGATTTCAGCTGGCTTCCGTCATCAATCCTGTAACATGGAACAAAATCAATTTTAAAATTGTCAATTTCCGTTGTTACATAGGGATGTGATGCAAACTGATGATAAGGCCGGACATTGAATGCATCGCAGCACTGATGGGCCAGATACAATCCTTTTTCTTTAAGAACACTTTTGTCAATATTTAACGGAAATGAAATGAAAATATCAATGTCTGATTTTCCACGAAGATATGTTTTTTTAGCCACTGAACCGACGAGAACCGCTTCAGCATCAATATCTTCAACTGCACATTTATCATTAATGAAGTCTAAAAGCATTCCACTGACTCTTTTAACTTCCTTTTCTTCATCAGTTGTCGGTTTGATATCCTTTAAAATAAAGCTGTAATCCATATTCATCACAATTTAAACTCGCGTAAATCTTCATATATTGGACCTGAGGGAGTTAAAGTAGATTTTTTCAATTTAATTGAATTAATATTCATAGTTCCAATTTCAATATCCTCAAAGTTATTTATACAATCTTTAACCTTGTCTTTCCCTTTAGGAGATTTCATACGACCTATAGTTAAATGAGATGAAAATTTTTTATCTAAATCAAAACCGATGTTGTTGAATTCACCATCCAGTTTATCATGGAGATTTTTTAGGATTTCATCGTTTTCAATACCTACCCATATTACCCTTATTCTATTTTTATTTGGAAAGGCTCCACAACCTTTGATTTTAATGTCAAAGGGATTGAAATCCTTAACTACATTTTCGATTTTATCAGCTATCAAATCTATTCCATCAACATCAATGTCGCCGAAGAATTTTAAGGTAAAGTGAAGATTGTTCAAATCAACATATTTTATTCTTGCATCAGTCTTGCTGAACTCTTTAATGATTTTATGAATTTTCGGCTTTAAATCATCATCTAAATCAGCAGCAAGAAAAGCTCTAATTTCAGTCATAGTAATCATTGTTCAATTATTGTTTCATCAATAGCTATACCAAAGTGCCTTGCGCTTTTTTCAATGTAAACTTTAACTTCATCTCCGATTTTAATATCTGCAACAGATAATGGGTTATTGTCGCTGTCAACTATTCTGATTGTTTCAGCATTTTGGAGTAATGTTCTGATAGTTTTTCCTTCGTATTCAGCTTCGATTAGTATTAATGGTCTTCTCTCTATTTTGCTTCTTCCGACATAGGCAGTACGTGTTTCTCCTTCAGTGTTGACTATCAATACTTCATCACCGGCAACAAGTTCGGATAAGTACCTTGTTTTATTGCCCGGCACCATAACATATGCCTGAACCGGACCTGCATTTACTCTAAATGGTCTTGATGCAACATATTCACTTTCAAGAGATTCAGAATGGACTAAAAACATGGATTTTGAATATGATCCAATTAACATTCCTTCTCCAGGTTTCATCATGTCTGTTGTATCAACACAAACCCTATCACCTGAGCCTAATGGTTTCACATTTGTAATGGTTGCAGTTTTTAAATCATATTTGATTCGGGAAGCATTTACCGCCTCATTAGCAATTTCCTTAATTTGGCTAAAATCATTCGCTTCGAAAATAACACCATCGGTACCATGCTGCAATGTCTCAAGTGCAAGTTTGGCACCATCTCTGTCATTTACAGCGGCAATAATATTGACATCATTTTTCTGCAGATCCGCTATGATGTTTTCCAGTGGAATGACAGTCCAGTCTTTTCCAACGAGAATAATATAATCGGCAATTGAACCTAATTTTACTGCCAGCTGTTCATGGAGTTTGTCTGTGATTTCAACATAAGCACAAACTGTCATACCTCTGCTTTTGGCCTTTTTAGCATCAGCATAATCTTTTGATTCAAGTAAATTTTCATTTAAATCACAGCTTCCATCACCTTCACCGTTGATTCCGACAAGATAAATATCTGCATCTTCACTGTTGGAAATAATATTTACATTGCCTAATTTTCTAATGTTATCATTATCTTTAAAGTCGAGAACATGACTGATTCCTGACTCCAGGGAAGTTGTAATCATTTCTTTTTTATCATCCCATGGAATATCAGTCGTCATAATCCAGGCAAATTTATTCTGCAATGTTAATCAACCCTTCTATTCTAAGAATTTCAATGCTTCTTCAACTTCGTAATCTTCATGGACAACTTTTGATATTGCTTTTGTGATTTTTCCAGGATTTTCAGCTTGGAAAAGGTTACGTCCGAATGCAACACCTGCTCCGCCAACACTTAATGAATCTTTAACCATCTGCAGCAATTCTTCATCAGTGTCAATTTTAGGTCCGCCTGCAATTACTACAGGTACAATTGCACCATCAACAACTTCCTTAAATGAATCCGGGTCCCCGGTATAATTGGTTTTAACAATATCAACACCTAATTCTGAACCTACACGGGCAGCATGTTTAACGAATTCAACATCAGTTTCGCTTTCAACTTTCTGACCCCTCGGATACATCATTGCAAGAAGTGGCATACCCCAGTAGTCACATGTTTCAGCTATTTTACCTAATTCCTGTAGCATGTTGCTTTCGGTTTCACTACCGAGATTAACATGTACTGACACTGCATCTGCACCTAACTGAATTGCTTTTTCAACAGATGTTACAGTTACCTTATCATTTGGATCAGGTGCAAGAGAAGTACTTGCGGATAAGTGTACAATAAGACCTATATCCTGGCCGTAACCTCTGTGGCCTTGTTTTACAATACCTTTGTGCATTAATATTGCATCAGCTCCTCCTTTGGAAATTTCATCCACAGTTTCATCAATGTTAATTATCCCTTTAATAGGACCACTTGAAACACCATGATCCATTGGAGCAATAACAGTTCTTCCAGTATTTCTATTTATGATTCTTTCTAAACGAATCTTTTTTCCAATCATTAGTATTACCTCATTAGAATAGTATTTATTTAGTATTATTTAAATATTAATTGTACATTATTGTACAATAATAAATCAAATAATCCTAATGCAAAAAGTTTACAAAAATAATGCATGCGAATAGATATACAATCATCAGTACTAACTGTTTTAAATCTTTAATAAGTATCACCTCTAAATCATTCCAATTCTTGTTTCTATTAAATGCATAATTACAATAAAAAAAAAAATCAATAAGTCTATGACAAAAAAGAAATAAATGGTATGTCATATAACAATAATCATTATGTTTTCAATAACATATAAAAGTATGTTTTTTTAGTAAAAAAATAGGATAATTAAGAAAAAAATAAATAATTTAACTCCGCCTAAATTGCCAAAAATATATACTTGACAAAAAACAAAACAAGGAATATGATTGGCAATAATTGGGATAAAGTACTTGAAGATGAATTTAATAAAGATTATTTCAAAAAAATGCAGGAATTCGTAGATAAAGAGTATGAAACGAAAACAGTCTATCCTCCATACGAAGATATTTACAATGCATTTAAATACACTGATATTAAGGATGTTAAAGTGGTCATTTTAGGTCAGGACCCATATCACGAAAAAGGACAGGCACACGGCCTGGCATTTTCAACACCTGGAGATATTGTAAAACCCAGATCACTAATGAATATTTTAAAGGAAGTAAGATTCGAATACGGTTATCCAATTCCAAGATTTGCATGCCTCGAAAAATGGGCACATCAGGGGGTTTTTCTATTAAACACTGTTTTAACCGTACGTGAAGGTGAAGCAAATTCACACAGTGACTGCGGATGGCAGATTTTTACAGATCAAGTAATCAGAATTTTAAATGAAAAAACAAGACCAATAGTATTTTTGCTTTGGGGTAAACAGGCAGAAAAAAAGAAAGAATTGCTGAACAATCCTAATCATCTGGTTTTGGTTACATCACACCCCTCCCCTTTCTCAGCAAACAGAGGATTTTTCCATTCAAATCACTTTAAACTAGCTAATGAATTCCTGAAAGAGAATAATATCGATGAAATTGATTGGAAAATTTGAACCTGGTTATTTAATAAAATCATTTAGTTTATAATAGCATATTAAGTAAAATTAGTTAAATTTCATTTTCAAAATGAACATTTAGAAATGAGAACTAATATATTTACACTTATCCTTGTCCATATCAAACTATGCAGATTTAATCATTTCTTCTAGAGATTAATGCCAGTCTGGAATCCATAACTTTCCATTCCAATTTTCTGTTTAAAACCATTTTTTCCAATTCATCTAATGTATTCGCCCTTAATATAATTTTACTGCTTCTGTACTCCCACTTATAATCGTCATCAATTTGCTTAACTCTGAAAAATCCACTGATGTTTGTTTTTCTTTCTTTTTTAAGTTCCTTCCTTAAATTCAGCTTTTCCTGTTTTTTATTTTTTAAATGGGTTTTAAATTGAGAATCACGTATTTTGACTTTGCCTTCATTGTAATTTTTGGAATTTCTTAATATGGATTTTTCAGCCAGTTCATTGTCAATAATTTTCCACTCCAAACCATCGGCCAGAACATTCTTTTTCAGGATAAACAAGTCTTTTGATTTTAATTCACTGTCTCTGTAGCACCACTTCTCTCCACCATAATCATTTTCAATATACACATTTAAAAAGCCAGTTTGCGAAAGCTCATCTTCCATCAATGATTTGCTGGCTAATTTCTCATCCAGAACACACCATTTAAGACCATGCATTCTGACTACAAATTCCAGATTTTTAAGGGAGTAATCATAATGAACCTTGTCGCCTAAACGATACTCCCATTCTCCTGAATCCAATTTATTAACATTTAAAAAGCCTGAAAATCTCATTTAATTATGGACCAATAAAACATCTCTTTCACTGTTTTTAAGTACTTTTTCGGCAACACTTCCTATAAAAAATCTGTGCAATCCAGATTTACCTGAAGCAGAAATGATAATTAAATCAACATCCTCTTCTTCAGCAACCCGAACAATTGTCTCGGAAGGAATGCCCTCTTCAACCATTTTTCTAACATTAACATGTTCATCAAAACGGCTTGCCATATGTTCAACATTCTCACGAGCTTCATTTAAAAACTTTTCATTCATATTAGCTATTGCCTTTCTGCTCTGAAATGCTGTTGCCACTTCCAGCTTAGTTGCAACTGACAGAATAATAATTTCACCATCATCAGACAGTGCCTTAATCGCCCTTCTAACTTCCTGTTCAGAAAATTCAGACCCATCAGTAGGTAATAATATTTTATCAAACATACGAAAAACTCCCTTACTTATATAATAATATGAATTTACATACATATTAAAGTATTTCATTGAATTTATTCATCTCACAGATAACATATGATAAATTATCTGAGCTTTTTAAGTCTTTATCATCAATAAAACGCATAATATGAGTTAGTTCACGAATTTTGTTTTTGAATCTTAAAATCAAATCAACCATATCATAAAAGACTTCAACTTCATTAACTTCATATAACATCATCATAATGGAAGTCAATACTTCCTGAAGATTGTTATTGAAAAATTTGTTGTTTTCAAATTCTATTTCACATGCAATAATTGAATCGTAGATTTTCTGACAGTTAATTTCAATTGAATCAAATCTTATAGGATTAATTTCATAATACATCTTTAGATTTCCATTAAAATATTTGTTTATTGTGGTTCGAATAATTATTTACCTGCTACTTTAGCATATTCGCGTATAAACAGTTTAGCCCAAATATAACCTGCTGATCCTCCCAGGAAACATCCTAAAATAACACCCCAGTATATTCCTACTACACCCCATCCAAAAATAAAGCATAGAATATAAGCACATACTGTTTCCACAATAAGTGCTCTTAACAAAGTAATGATTAGGGAGTATATTCCTTTTCCTACACCCTGGAAAACCATAGCTGACATCATTCCGTGGGGAATTGCAAGTACAAACAAACTCAACGTTGATATTGCAGTTGCAATTTCCGGTGCCAGAGCCGCACTGGATGAGGTGTATGAAAATAAAGTTGCAATTTGAGAAGAAAATACAACCATTACAATTGCCAGACAGATAGATAATAAAAATCCTAATTTAATAGAATATGAATGGGAAATCTTAAGATTATCCGCATTATGAGCCCCGTATGCCACACCTGAAACTGTTAGAACCGCTGTTCCAATACCAATCAACGGAATCATTGCCAGCTGAACAATTCTCATGGAAGCAGTATAAACTGCAACTGCATCAGTTCCGGATGCCCATACAAGCATTGCATTAATTGAAATAGCAAGAATTGAAAAAATAATATTTTCAAGAGTTGACGGGATAGCTACCTGCAGCTCATCAGTCATTATTTTAGTTTCATAACTGAAGTTTTTAAGTGACAAGTCAAGGAATAAATCCTTTTTGCCCCAAATCCAATATCCCATTACAATACATGATATCGTTGCTGAAAGTACAGTTGCCCATGCAGCACCGACAATCCCTAACTTTAAAACATAAATGAAAATCGGATCTAAAATAATGTTCAATATCGCTGTAACTGCAATTGCATAGGTTGCCCTTTTCATGTCTCCTTCAGATCTGAATATTGCTGAAGCAACTCCTGAGAAAACAAAAATTATTAAGGCTCCAAAAACAATGTAACCGTAGTCAAGAGCATACTGTATAGTGTCTCCGGCACCCATCATCACAAGTAACTGGGGCATGAAAAGCATCATCAGAACAGTAGATATAATCGATATAACCACACATAAAAGAAAAGCATGCAAACCAGCATTATTTGCCTGTTTAAAATCTTTTGCTCCAATATAGCGTGCAATCAATGAATTTGCACCTGCACCGATACCATTTCCCAGTCCTACCAACACCATAAATAATGGGGTGATAAATCCCAAGGCTGCAAGTGCATCTGAACCTAATCCTGCAACCCATATGCTGTCTGCGATATTATACATCATTATCAACAGCATGGAAATCATCATCGGAATGCTCAATTTAACGATAGCATTTTTCGGATCTCCCGTAATCATTTCAATATTCTTGTTATCTTGATTCATAGTAACTCCTTTTATTCGTTTAATTCTAGAATTTTAATAGCTATGTTTTTTAACATCTTTTGTAAGATTTCTTTATCCGCTTTATCATCAAAAAACTGGTTTTCTAAGTTATTAAGTATTTCAACCGAATCAACTAATGTTTCACTTCCTTTTTCTGTCAGCGATATAAGATTTTGTCTCCTGTTATGTTCATCAATTGTTTTTTCAATCAATCCATTATCTTCCAATTTCTTAATGGATCTTGCAATAGACCCCTTATCAGTATTGCATCTGGAAGCTATCTGATCTTGATTGATATGGGAATCCCTATTAATCTCAAAAAGGATATGAAGCTGAGAATCATTAATATCCAACTCCTTTAAAGCATTATTCAAATATACTGACTGTCCTTTTGAAATAATAGCTATAAGTTTACCTACAGGCATATCACAGGCATCAATTTTTTTTAAATCATAAAGTGACATAATAAACCCTCGTTTAAATTACTTCCAAGAAAATCAATACGGTAGTAATAAGTTAGTATTTCATCATATTTAAACTGTTGCACTAACAACAATTGCAACAACAACAATATGTTATGCTTAAATGAGATACAAGAAACACTTTCAACAATTTCACAAAAAAGAATTAACATTATTTACAACAATCAACAAAAATTGGAACATAATTTTTCAAGAAATTAAATTATAGACAGAGGATAAAATTCCTTCAAAGAACGAAAACACCACTTTGGATAATTGAAAACACATAAACACAAAAAACCACACCATTATTATATTTTTACAAGATACAATATGATTAACTTTATATTATGAAATAAATTATAGTTATATTATGAATTCAAAATTAAAATTAGCAAAAACAATATCAACTATAACCAATCCTCCTATTATTTGCATACCTCTATTCATAATAATCTGTTTGGTTTTATCAATTGGTAATCTATGGGAATTTCCACTTCTTGAATTGGTTTCATTGGTTTTTACTTCGATATTGCCATTAGCTATAATACTCTACTGGGCAGAAAGAAGCAATAACGATAAGGATATTTCCAATCGTGAAGACCGCCCAATTCCGCTGGTTATTGGAAGCGTGTCATATTTTATTGGATTTCTAATATCGTTGTTTTTAGGTTTGAACGATTTCTTAACATACATATTCCTATGCTATACAATTAACACATTTATTATAATGCTGATAACTAGAAAATGGAAAATCAGCATCCATACAACTGGCACAGCAGGTCCGATTTGTGCCCTGATTATTCTTTTAGGACCAATTGGTGCATTATTTGGACTGATATATCCTGTTTTAATATGGGCTAGAGTTACCCTGAAAAAACATACAATGGCACAGGCCATATGTGGAGGAATATACGGTTTTGTTTTTACTGCTGTTGAAATGTATATATTTATTCATCTGTTTAATTTAAATGTAGGAAACATTTATCCCTTCCTGGAAGTCTGCAGTTATATTTTAGCTATTGTTATTACGCCAGTAATTCTTGGATTATTCACTCGCTTAAAAGTCAAAAATCCATTAATATTCTATTTAATTGAAATCATTGCATTCTGTTTCTTTTTAGCGGTAACTCCAATAGGTGCAGTGGTAATTTATATACTAACTTCAATAGTATCAATTTTAATAGCCAGAAATGGTGGCTGGAAATTTGAATGGTATGATGTAGTTAGATAGGAAGTATGGACACTTATCTATCCAACATTCTTCCTACATCAATTTTTTTAGTGTTATAATTCATTGCCTTTTGAATATCCTTTAAGGAATCTCCCAATGTTTTGGAAATCACTTCACGTAATTCATCATCAAATGGAGCGGCTGTTTCCCCATAAAATTCACAGATTTTAGAAATCTTTTCCTCTTCAAGGAATTTAAAGTATTCTTTCCAGTCACTGGATAAATCTTCTAAAAGACTTTGAATGTGAAAAAACTGTTTATTCAATTTATTTGCACGATCATATGCTTCTTTTTCCAAATTTGAAAATTCAGCAATTTCAGCTTTACTGTAATCCTTTAATACTTTCTTATCGGCCATGATTTTCACCAAACTCTTCGATTAAAAACAATCTGCTGTTATTAAATTCTTAAAAAAAGTTTAATGACTAGAAATTAATCTAGTCTTTTGAAGGTGCACGTGTACCTAATTCTTTATTTAATTCATAAATTAATCTATTATCTCCATCAGCTAATTTAGCTTTAGCAAGTAAATCCATAGCATTTTCTTCTTCTTCAACCTGTTCTTCAACAAACCATTGCAAGAAGTTATTGGTTGCATGATCTTTTTCTTCAATAGCTAAATCAACTAAATCATTGATAAGACCAGTTACCATTTTTTCATGTTCAAGAACATGTTCAAATGCTTTTAATGGAGAATCCCATTCAGTTTGAGGTGCGTCAATAGCAGCTAATGTGACTGAAGCTCCTCTCCTAATAATATAATCGTAAAATTTCATTCCATGTTCCAATTCTTCTTCTGCTTGTACTCTCATCCAATTGGCAAATCCTGCTAAATCTTCATCTTCAAAATAAGCAGCCATTGACAAATACAAATATCCTGAATATACTTCAGCGTTTAATTGAGCATTTAATGCTTTTTCCATATTTTCTGAAACCATATTAGTTCACCATGAAAGACTTTGTTTTTAATTGAATATATATTTTAACATAACTTTTTACTGAGACATTGGAAATTGAACTACCACGACTTATAGAAGTCGTAGATTCCTAACATCGAGTTGAAAGGCAATCCCCGTTGTTCCAACGGTTTAAAATATTAA
>CADBPS010000120.1 GCA_902796575.1 uncultured Methanobrevibacter sp.
ATCTGCCAGGATCAAACAGAATTGAACACATAACAGAACATAATAAAAATTATTATGAAGTACGCTAAAAAAACATAGACGAGTAATACACTGAAAATTGATAGTATCAATAATCACCACATCTACAAAACCAACATCATACTTGAACAACTCAAGTACTCATAAATCGTATTACTACATGTGGAAAGCAACCATCATTGTCATGATTGTTATCTACAATTTGACTTAGGTCATCGCCATAAAACACATAGCACATCCAATAGACAGACTTATTTAATTAACAAAATTAATTAAAAATAATTGCAAAAATTTATAAAAAACAATATAACAAAAGATTAACATTAATATTCGAAAAGTAAATTAAAATAATAATTAAAATAGAAAAATATATTCTAAAATACAATAATTATTAATCATTAAATTGAAATTAAAAAAGTAATCAGAGCAAAAATCACATGACAAAAAATAAATAAAAAATCAACGGCAAGGAAAAAAGTAGTGTAGTATATAAATAAAGAAAATGGTGAAAAACTACTACTATATAAATATTATCTATTTTTGGATTTTTTGATGACTGAAATAATTCTTGTTAAACTTCGATGCATTTTTATAGAATATTGCTCAACAAGCTCAAAGCCAAGCTCATCAATCATCGGATCCAAATCTACATAATGCGGACTTGCCATACAAAGATATGCATCATCCAACATATTATCGTAAATAACATTCAAAAATTCTTTAAAAATATCATCGCCCTCAATGTCACCCGTAGATGTGGAGATACCATATGGCGGATCCGTTACCACAGCAGCCACCTTTTCATACATTTTAAGTTCACGAACATCTAAATGAAATGTTCTATAATCCTTAATGCCACAGTATTCCAAATTAATTGCAGTTCCATTTTTCATTTTCCAATTAATGTCTGAACCTACAACTTTGCATCCGATTAAGCCTGCCTCAATCAATATTCCCCCAGTTCCACAAAACGGATCCAAAACAAGCTGATTTTCCTTTACTCTAGATAAATTAACCATACATCTTGCAAGTTTCGGATTCATTGAACCAGGGTAGAAAAATGGCCTTTTATGAGGCTTTATCTCTTCAAAATGTCTTTTATTCAAATGATATTTCTCAATTGCAATATAAATTGTTTCATCATAAGATACTAATCGTACTAAAGTCTTTGGTTCTTTTAGTTTAACTTTTATATTATCGGTTTTTTGTAGTATTAGTGAACCTGCCCTTCTTTCGACATCAACTGTATTAATTTCTGAATTGAATCTTTTTACCCTCACTGCAAAATTTTCATCAATATACTCTTGCCATTCAATTGATAACATATCTTCATCCATATTTTCCACAGTAGATGTTTTAATAACCTGATGAACTTCATGTGTATATCCTAGTCTTCTGGTTAAAATGCGATAATACTGATCCAAATCATGCACGGATATATGTTTTAAAATAACTAATCCTTCTGTTATGACATCTATCTCAACATCCATTTCTTCACATTCTATTACTGCTTTCAATTCGTTTAAAGGTAATTCAGGATGTTCTTGTGACTGTATACATAATAGTTCCATTTTTTTAGTCTCCTAGATTCCAAAAATTTTTTGATATTTCTTGATAAAAAATGAAGGTATTATCTTCAATGCTAATCCTCTTTTTATAAATTCTTTTACAAGAATTGACTGATTATCCATATCGCCATATTCAGATATTAATTTTTCTCCATCATTTCTTTTCAATTTATAAAATAAATAATCAAAATCATCATCTGACAACATACTAAATATTTTCTGGACTTTTTGCTGGTAATTTATTTCCTTTAGATATTTTTTCTTGAATATTTTCTCATATTCATTGAGAATATTAATATCATTTTCATCAACAGATTTGACAATATATTCAATAGCTATTTTACAGGCATCAAATCCCATTAAAAGACCTCCACCGGATGTTGGTTTTATCTGAGCGGCAGCATCACCAATTAGCATTGCCCTATTTTTAACTAAAACATTGTCTTCATCAAATATTGGAATAAATCCTTTGTACTTTTCCTTAACTTCGTAAGTAAAATTCTCATCAAGAAATTTTTCAATATATCCATTTTGAAGTTTGTGGGTACAATCCGAGAATAGACCTACCCTGTACAAATTGTTCTTTATAGGAATTATCCATAGAAATCCAGGTGCAAGCTCTTCTGTGATGTATGTATCAACATATTCATCATTGCTTTCATTTGATTTTCTGTATTTTTCAATGCCATCTATTTCAACAAGAATTTGTGTTGCATTAAAATTTTTTTGTTTGTTTCCCATCGATTTAGATATTGTTGAATTATATCCATCACAGCCTATGATTATTTTAGAAGTTAATTTTTCACTGTTTTCCAAATATACAATTCCCTGCTCTATATCACAGGACATTACTTTTTTATTAATAACTTTTACTCCACAATCAATACACCTTTGGATTAAAAATTGATCATAGGCTATTCTATCAATAACATGTGCAACTGTTTTATCTTTTTGAACTTTCAGTTGCTTATTTTTAGAGTGTAAGTATGCTCCTTTTACATCATTTAAAATGATATTTGATGGCAATTCATTCAGATTATGAATGTTGGTGGATATTATTCCTGCACATTGAAGAGGATATCCTATATAGGTTTTTTTCTCAACAATTACAACATTTAAATTCTGTTTTACTAAATGGTATGCCATTGTTGAGCCAACAGGCCCTGCTCCAACAATTATTACATCGTATTGAAAATTCATATAAAATCAGACTAGTTTTTAAATTTATCAAAATGTCTTCGAACTACATTTTCACTTGAATCTTCCTGTGTGGAGCTGCTTTCTTCATTAACCTCATTTTCTTCACCAGCAGGAAAATCCTCATAAAGGTCACTTTGCCTTGTGTCAAAATCATCATAATTATTATAATTATTTTGAGGATATGTTTCGTTAGGATAATAAGTATATCCCTGATTAGTCTCAGCATGTTCCGGTGTTATTACATCATCATAATATTGGTTATTCATATTCAATCTTTGAGGCTGACTTCGAGACCCTGTAATTTTATTGAATATAATGTCTTCTACTTCAGAAGGATTGTTAATATCCTCAATAAAAATCTGGTTATTGTCATATGCATTATAAACACTGATTGAACCTACATTAAACATCCTGGCAAGAAAACTCTGACTAGTGCTGACATCCTGAATGGTTGCAAAAGGCATATAGTTTTTATGAGTAACCAATACCCCGGACTTAATTATAATCTTTGATTCCGTTAGAATATATTCTTTTGAATGCCATGAGATAGCTTGCCAAACTATGTAAATCGATATAGCAATCATTGCCACAAACATAGCAATAGTTACATATCTTGTCAACGGTAATTGGACAAATGATATCATATATACTTGCATTTCTCCAATAAACTTAATAATAATCCCAGTAAGGAATAAAAGAACAAATAATAGTATAATTCCATAAATAACCTTCTTACAGCCAAAAACAACATTTGCTTTTGCCTGATAGATGATTCTTTCATTATTTTTATTATCCTTTTTACCGAACATAATAATACATTAGTTTTCAATTTTAAATAAATTTCTATAAAAAAAGTATATAAATAAGCCTCAGCTCGCCCATCATTCATCACATATCAGAGCTCATAGGGTTCATCATAGGCTTATTGTTTAAATTACAAAGAATAAAAGGAGTGTTTAACCGAACATCACACCCGCTTCTTTTTTAAATTCTTCATCATGCTCTGAATCCATAACTTTATCAACAGCATCCATGAAATCGGCTACAGTAACCTTATCTCTTTTTTCACGAATTGCAAACATACCGGCCTCAGTACAAACTGCCTTTAAATCAGCACCTGAAAGGCCATCTGTCAAATCTGTTAAAAAGTCAATATCTGCCTCTTCATCGAGAGCCATTCTTTTAGTATGAATCTTAAGGATTTCTTTTCTTCCATCCTTGTTTGGAAGTGGGACTTCAATAAATCTATCAAAACGGCCAGGTCTTAATAGTGCAGGATCCAATATATCAGGCCTGTTTGTTGCACCAATAATACCAATGTCTCCTCTAGATTCAAAACCATCTAATTCAGCAAGTAATTGCATTAATGTCCTTTGAACTTCCCTATCACCACTTGTTGAACTTTTGAGTCTTTTTGCAGCAACAGCATCAAGTTCATCAATGAAAATAATAGCTGGAGCTTTTTCTTTTGCTAAATCGAATACTTCACGTACAAGCCTTGCACCTTCACCGATGTACTTCTTGACAAATTCAGATGCAACAATTTTAATGAAAGTTGCATTGGTTTCATTAGCAACAGCTTTTGCAAGTAAGGTCTTACCGGTTCCAGGAGGACCGTACAACAATATTCCTTTAGGAGGATCAATACCAATTTTTTCAAATAATTCCGGTTCTTTTAATGGCAACTCAACAGTTTCCTTTACTTCAACGATTTGATCTTCCAAACCGCCTATTTGATCATATGTAACATCAGGTTTCGCTTCAATTTCCATACCCGAAACATTAGCATCTTTTTCCGATGGAAGAACCTCAACAATACCAAATGTCTGTTGGTTGAGCGCAACTCTTGAACCAGGAATCAATAATTTTTCATCTAAAAATCTAGAATAGTTAACAAGAAAACTTGGACCAGTGCTACTTTTTACAGTCATTCTATTTTCATCTAAAACTTCAGTTATAGTAGCTAATACTAAAGGAGGAGATCTGAATCTTTCTACTTCTGAACGTAATGATTTAGTTTCTCTTTCTAATCTAATCTTTTCATTCTCAATTAGAACTTTATCTTTTTCTAATTTTCTAACTTTCCACATCAAGTTACTTTTGGCTTTGGATTTTTCTTCACGAACCAAATCAATTTCTTCTTGCAGTGATTCTATTTTTTCAATTAATTCTTTCTTTGAAGAAGTCTCCAAATCATCAAAATCATCCATGTGAATCATCTCCATGTAAAAATTTATACAACTAAATTACTTTTAAAATAACATTTTGTAATTATATTATTTAAAGTTATTTATTGTAGGGTCATGAAACAAAATTTATTAATATTATAAAAATAAACCAAATACATAAGCAAAGAAAAATTAAAGAAATGATTATTATGGAATGCGAAATTTGTGGCAAAGAAGTAGATGAAAGAAATCCTACAAGAGCAAAAATTGAAGGATCAGTCATGGTTGTTTGTAAGGAATGTGCAAAATTAGGAAAAATACAAAAAGCACCTCCAAAGCCAAGATTCCAGAAAAAAACAAAAGGAAAAAAACAAAATAAAGTTAAAAAAAGTTATAAAGATAATAATGAACCAAAAGAGGAATTAATAGAAAACTACAATACAACCGTGCGAAACGCAAGGGAAAGAAACAACTGGTCAAGAGAAGATTTAGGCAAAAAAATCAATGAGAGAGTATCTGTTATTAACAGAATAGAATCTGGAAAAATGATTCCAGATATAAAACTTACAAAAAAATTGGAAAAAGCATTAGACATCACATTACTTGAAAAAGTTGGAGATATTGATTTAAACCAGTATATCAATAAATCAAGCGGCGAGAGAACCTTGGGAAATATGGTAAAAATAAAGAGAAAATAAAAAATTATAAGATATTATTCAATATAACTGTTTAATTTATCATTTTGAATATATCTTTTTCTACCTTTAACAGAATAATCAATTTTACCAGCATTTAAAGCTCTAAATGATTGATATTCTTTAATTTCATGAGCGATAGTCAATTTTTCTTTCAGCTCATCATAACCCCTATACTCATCACTGACAACAACGACATGAGCAGGAGGATGAATCTGCTTAATTTTTAAAATACTTAATGTAGTATCTTCTTTAACAAAAAAAGCAGTAGCTATATTAGAATTAGTTTTAAGTTTTGATTTTAAAATCTGTTCAACTAAAGAATCAGCAAATTCAGCACTAACTAACTTAGGCTTAGATGTTAAAGTTAAAGATCCGTGTCTTTCCATATCTGAAATAGCACTCAGCAGTTTAGATTTATTCTCCCCTCTAATTAAAATTAATGCCATAAAAAAACCTCACAAAAAAAAATAAAAAGTGAAAAATCATCTATTTTGAAATGATTTTAAAAGCCTACTTCTAAAGATAACCAATAATATCAGAATAATACCCACAACAGTTTGGATACTACCCAAAATATTTAAAACATTCTCGTCAACAGGTAAATCCCATGGAGGCGACGAACGATCACCTGGAAGTGAATTATAATAAACACCAACAGCTTTTGAATCTTCTTTTACATTGATATCTTTAGGTTCAACATGGTCAACACCCATCAGTAAACCATTGTTAATACCTTTATTGATTGAACCTGCAATAGCTGACGCATCATATCCATATTTATTTACTGATGCTTCGACAATTTCTTTGGTGGTTGAGGCAACACCTGCTTTACCACTACCGTAGACAGAAACACTGACTGCATCTTCACTTACTGTAATCGCATTACCTAGGGCCTCATAAGCATATACAACCTTTAAATCGCCGTTACACATAGGACATTTATCATAATTATCAGCAGTAGGGTAACCTACACCCCATCCGCAGTTGTCACAAGTTTTTGAATAAGGGTCATCCATAGGAAAACCAGTTTCATTCATATCCTCCGGAGTGAACATGTCCGAAGAAGATAAACCTGAAACCAAATTAACCCCACCACCACCGTATTTTTCACCGGAATCACGGGCAACTTCACCCATAGCTTCTGAAAGAATAGTGGTTGCAGGATAACCATCCCTAATCATCTTACCAATGTTCATTGCTGTTTCTTTACGAACACCATCTGCAGTACCGTATAACGGATTTCCAGCAGTGTTTCTTAAGTGAATAATAGCTCCTTTTTGACCCGGCTCCAGTGTAGCGACACCACTGGTATATGGAGTAACAGTGATTGAATTGTCAGCATCACTTACAGTAATAACATATGCATTAAATGAACCTCCAACTGAAGCTCCAATATATGGACCTCCAACAACCAGACGAGCCCCATCGTAGCCACCTGCCAAGGATGCAGCTGAAGCCGCTGAAGCATTATTTTCAAGATTAGAAACTGCATCTACAATAGAATCTAACCTGGTATCCGAACTACCGGTACCCCCTGAGAGAACTGCAAAATGATGTTCTTTTGACATCAGGAATGTCGACTGAAACATATTTTCAGCAAAAGACATACTTCCAGCAGCTGCACCGTTAGGGTCTTTACCTGTAGGATCAGTAATAACAATAATGTTACAGGTAGCTGCGACACTATTCATGGTCAATAATAATATAATAAAAGAAACGATTATTAAGCTTGATTTCTTCAAAGTTCATCCCTCTATTGTTTGATTGTCTTCAGCAACTGGGTGTTCCTCCATCTCTATGGATGAAAAATCCTCAATTACAGTAACAGTGACAATCCCCGTGTTTTTATCTACCTGAACATCAGCAGCTGTAATGGGCTGAAGGGAAGTACCGGGAACTGTCGACTCCTTTGTAAATTCCTGCGCCGTTTGTATCGCATCCTTCAGTGAAACTTCTCTTTTGGAAGTTTTCAAAATATCGCCGTAGATAACACTGCCATCCCTTAAACCGGATTGCATAACATTACCACGGATAGTATCTACAGGAACAATATCATTACCTTTAACGATGATTCCTGAAATAGGTACACCATTGTTAATCTCATCAGAAGATGCGAATGCAACATAGGTAATCACACGACCACAAAGAATCAAAATAAACGCCAATAATAGTATAATTAATGTGTCTCTTCTAATCTTAATAAACATGTTATTATCCTCATTGATTCATGTCCTTCAAAAAAGAACAAGTTATCAATTAATAATATTTGGTTAATATTATATTTAAATTTATCAATATGAGACTTAGTTGAAAATTTGCAAAAAAGAGTTTTTTATGCTTAAAAAGCAATTTTAAGTCAGATTTATTTTATATCAAATAGTATTTTGCCATATTTTAATTTATAATTATTGAATATAACAATTTAATCAAAAGAAAGTATATAAATTTTATAAAGCATTAGGCGGATAATAATTTGTCTAATATAAATCCTGCGAGATCCATACCTTGAGCACCGATTAATAAAATAATATCATTATCATTAGCCGAATTATAAGTTTCAAATAAACATTCTTTCAGATTATCAAAATGCTTATAATCAATATTGTTTTTATCTAAAACATTGAAAAAAATATTTCTCTCATCATCGGAGACATAATTCAAATTGTCAACAACATCATTGCTTGAAGATAAAATCAGTTTACAATCATCATTTAAAACATCTACAAGAGCATTTACATTTAATTTATTGATTTCAACCCCTCTGGAACCACGTATTGAACAAACAACAAACAAAGTCTGATTGTCCTTTAGAAGTTTGATTGATTCATTAACTGTATTTTTAATTCCATCAGGATTGTGAGCAAAATCATCAATAATTAAAGGTTTGTCATGTAATTTCATGAAACGTCGGTTAAGAGCAGTGTAGGATTTAACTCCATGTTTAATTGAATCCAAATCAATGCCTAAACTTATACATGCACCAACTGCAGATAAAATATTCTGAATAAAATGATTGCTGGAAAACGGCAAATCATCAAAATCAATTATTCGGTCCCCTTCATAGTAAATACCGTCATCAAAATATAAATCAACGTCATGATTTGTCATTGACCAATAAAATGAATTATTGGAATTCAATTTTCGAACAAGCTCATCATCATAATTAAGAATGCAAATACCGTCACCAAGAACATCAGGGACTTTTGATATTTCATTGAACACATCTTCAACTGAATTAACAAGACCAATATGATCCATTGCAATATTGGTTATAACTGCAACATCAGGACTGATTGCATCTGACATTAAAGCAGCATGATTTTTCATTAATTTATCCAACCATCCCTGAACTTCCGATACTTCAACAACAAGATAATCAAGATCACCTTTATTTTTAACCTCATCGGAAATCATTTTGGAAACCATCGGATCAATTAGCGTATTGAATTCGGATTCACTGTCAGTATTTGTAAATACTTTAAATCCTGCATTGTCGAGAATATGATAAATTAAGTGTGATGTAGTTGATTTTCCATTGGTTCCAGTAATTATAATGTTGGTTGAGTCTGGAGAGTAGTTATTAATAGTCCATTTAAGTGCGTAAGCGTTAGCTAATTCAATTTTATCAGTGACTATTAAAGGAAAATTCAATCTATCAGCTGTTTCAACAGCACCATCCTTAGGATTTTGTGTAATCAAACAGGAAATTTTCTTATCGGCAGCTATTTCAATTCCTTTACCATTAATCCAGTGCCTGATAACTATGTCTCCTGTTGAAGAATCATTTAACAGTGTAAACCTTCCTGTAAATTCCTGATTCTGATAATAATCATCACTGCCAACTATTTTACCTTCAATGGAATTGGCTAAGTCATTAATATTCATTTAACAACCACCTTAACCTAAAAACATTTTAACAGCTAATCCTATTACACATAATATTACCGTTGAAAGCCAGTAAGTAAGAATTATCTTCTTTTCAGACATGCCGTAATGGTTTAATGTGTGATGCAGAGGTTCAACAGGAAGTTTAATGATATGTGCCCTGTGCAGTAAACTGACAACAACCGATATTATAGGAACTCCTAAAGCAAGAACTCCAAAGTAAGGTATATCACAGACTAAAACTGCGGCAGCATATCCCGTACCCAGTACAAATGAACCTGTATCTCCCATGAAAATTGATGCCGGATACCTGTTGAAAACTAAAAATCCGAAACATAGTCCTGCAATTACAACAAACGGCAGAAGGGAGTTAATATGTCCGAACAGAACCCCATATACACAGCATGCGACTGAAGCGATTCCGACAATTCCCGCAGCAAGACCATCCATACCATCAATCAGATTAACTGAGTTTATACAACCTAAAATAGCTATTATAACAACAGGAATAGCAAAAATACCTAATTCAAAACCACCTAATGTAGTTACAATTCCGGTTAATCCGAAAAATAGTCCCAAAACAATCTGACAAATTATTTTTTCTACTTCACCAGGTTCGGTTTTAATAGGAACTTCTCCAACTACCTTGACCTTGCCTTCCTTCAGTAATTTGTCAACCTCACTTTTAGCTTTAGGGGTTGCAACACGAACCTCTTCATCAGGCGAAACATCAAGTCTGCCTAACGTAATAGTTTCATCGGAAATGTTAACAACAACTTTTTGAACTTCCTTAACTTTAAGACCGATTAAATCATCAACTAAACCTACCATACCACCAGCAAGCATGATAAATGAAACAATTAAAATCGGAGTATGATGATAATAAAGAGATATTATTAAAGAAAGTGTAAAAAGAAAGGCAATTCCACCCATTGTAGGTGTTCCCTGTTTATGCCTGTGTTCACTGACTATCGGATTATCCACAATCTTTGATTTAATCAGTATCCTTTTAATGTAGAATGTGAAAAATACCGTTGCAAAAAATGTTATTAAAAAAAGAATTAATATCTCCTCATAACTCATCATTATCACATCATTCAATAATATATAAACAATACTATTTAAATTATCATATATTGTTTTGAAGAATGCCAATCCAAAGCTTTCCTTGAAAATATATGATGTTAAATGGGCTGTATATTGATACTATATAAAATTGTAATATGATTAAGTTAATTCATCGATTAAATTTTCAAGTTCTTTTTTGGAATCGGCACGTATTGTAATTCTTTGATAACCTTCAGGACCGTGAACAACAAAATTATTATTATCAAAGGATTTCAAAGGTTCACTGGCATCAGACCCTTCATAATTGCCTACGGGAATTTCACATGAATAATGATATTCAAGTTTATCAAAAATGCTGGCCAGGCTAAAGTCACCGCATGCCATATTAATCAGCTCACACAAAGAGTTAACACCACATGTGGCTGTTGTTAAATATCTGGTTCCGTTTGGCCTTGTATTAACTTCAATAGCATATAACTGATTGTTTTTAGTAGAGTACATGAAATCCATTTCAAAAATTCCATCAGAGCCTAAATTTTTAGCTATTTTATAAGCTGTCTGCTGAATCAGATTATTATCCAAACCATCAATCAGACATGGCCCCAATTTTGTTTTATTTAGGGGATGAGTTCCTTCAAGTGTTGTTTTCCCTTTAAATATAGGTGGAAGAGCAACATATTCGCCTTTAAATCCCAGGACTTCAATGGAAATCTCATAACCTTCTACAAATTTCTCACACAGGGCATAGTCAAATTCTTTAAAATACTGATCAACATCATCAAGATTACGGGCAACTTTAATATCCTTGCCTCCCTGACCTTCACCCTGTTTTAAAACAACAGGAAAACTTAAATTCAATTCATCCGGACTATTTAATACCTGATATTCCGGAGTGTTAACATTAATTTGTGAGTAGAACTTTTTTGTGTTGATTTTATTTGAGGTCAATTCAACTGAACGGACATCAGCTGCAATAACAGGAATCCCATAATCATTTTCAAGTTCTTCCTTTAGTTTGGCAACTTCAATTAATGGAGGGTCAATACCTATTAAAGGAACAACAGCATCAACATTCTGATTGATTGCAATCTGCTTTGGACCACCCATTCCTCTTGGAACAATAAAAACTTTATCAGGCAAATCCAAATTAACAGCATTTTCATTTGATTCAGTTAAAATACTTTCAATATTTTTTCTCTTAACATAATAGTCAACATCATCATATAAACGTGACCCAATGAATAAAATTTTCATAATATCTCCTTTAAAACATTAATAAGATAATCAGCACCTTTTTGAACGTTACTGGTTAATTGACCATTGAATTCATAATCTATAACTTCGACACCCAGTGAATCTGAATCGATTAATTCCAAATTCTCCGGTTCAATACCAATAAACAGTACATTATCATTATTTAAAAATTTTACAAAATAATTTAAAGACATTGAATGAGTTGAAATTCCAATGTTTACAAAATCTTTCCTGTCAACAATTTTAACATCCCCCGCTTTTAAACCCATCAGACAGGCATCAATAATGATAATATGAGAAGGATTTTCCGCTCTAATCTTACCCGTGAAATTTTCAGGAACAGTAAAAGCATTGATAAGTAGGATGTTAGAATTTAATTTAAAATCATTTAATTTGGAGATTATAAAAGGACCAACACCATCATCAAATTTTAATTCATTGCCGATTCCCAATATAATCAATTTTTCATAACCTTCTAAAAATTCTGACAACTCATTTTCCAGATTAATGCAAATCACCTTTCAGCTTCAATCGTTTCAATACCTTCTCCCATAATATATCTTAATTTAAGATTAATTAAATCATTGCATTTAACGGGAATCTCATCAATAGGTATTAACAAAGGCGGGTTTAGCATAGGGGTTGGACCACATATAATGTCATCAGTCAGTAATGTATAAGTGGTTATTTTAATTCCATTAGCAATTCCATCTTTATTGACCTTGAATTCAAGGGTTTTATTAAAATCAGGATCAACATATTCTGTTAAATCAATATTTGAATAATTAATTGTATAAGACAGTGTTTCATATTTTGCATCCTCATCCCAGTGAATATAATCTCTCTGCATACTAACCAATTCGGCAGTGTTAAAAATAGCTTTTGGAATGATTTTACCGTCTTTTTTAAGATATTTGCGGGCATGATTTAGAGCCTGGACTTCACCTTCATCAATTAAAGCAGTATCAAGCATTTCACATACTATTAAATCAGCTTTTTTGGAAAAATCATACTCTAAAACATCTTTATTTATCACCCTCACATTATCAAAATCTTTCAAATTGTTAAAGGCACATCTGCTTGTTTTTGAATCAATTTCAATAGCAATAATTTCATCAAACTTCCAAGCCAAAAAATAAGACAGTATTCCGCTTCCACAACCCAGGTCATATGCCAACCCCATATTACCAGAATAATCTTTGATTGCTTCGCGAAAAACTGATAATCTGCTGTTATCTTTAACTAAATCAAAGTGATAAGGTGTTGTTTGAAATTTCATATAGAAAAATTAATGGGAATGACCATGCGAATGCTGCTCAACTTCACTGAGTTCTTCCCCATTTGCAGTACTTGTTAATTTAACGTGTTCAACACCTTTCAGCCTCATAATTTTCTCTGTTAAATCCCTTATTTCAACAATATTTCCATTTACAACAACAATCTCCATACAATACTTTTCTGTCATATGAATATGCATACTTGTGTTAATTTCATTTCTAAAGCTGTGTTGAATCTCCGCAAGATTTTCCATTACACCATTGTAGTGATGATCATATATAATCGTTATGATTCCAATTCTGTGACCTTCCATTGAGTTCATCCATTGATAACGAAGAATATAATCCTGTAGTGCATCCCTAATACCTTTGGAACGGGACTGATACCCCCTTTCTTTCAACACTTCATCGAAATCTGCCAACAGCTTTTTAGGTAAGGACATACTTATTCTCATCATAAAAAATACCTTTGAATTTTTATGGTATAATGTTTATAATTAACTTATATAAATAGTTAATATAAAATTAAAAAAAAATAATAAATACATAATAAAAATTAGAAAATAAATATTACTCAAGAATCAGATAATATTCACCGTCAGATTTGTGAATCTTCTTCAAAAGCCCCTTGTTTTCAAGGGACAAAATAATGTGAAACATTCTAAAATTAGTTAGTTTTAAATCTCCATAAAGAAGATTACCTTCCAAAACATATCTGGAAACCAAATTTTTCTCATTAGCTAGTGATTTAATCATTTCGAAAGAATTTTTTTCCTTAATACTCAACTCCAATTCTTTCAGATCACTTTTAGAATTAACTGTATTGATTTCTATATCCCGGTTAACAGATTTAATCTGAGTATTATCAAATTCAATGAGATTTTTACTTGAAAGGGAATTTAAAACCTGAATCAAATCGTACTCATGGAAACTCCCTGTACACAATTCCCTCTTGAGAGATTCCAGTGGAATACCATCGTCTGACTCAACATCAAAAATCTTAATTTTATCAAGGACAGTTTCTTCTTTTCGGGTAATGTTAATCATATAAGTGATAATTTGAATTTACTATTACTTAAATTTAATTAACAGGAAACAAATAAAGATATAAATATGGAAGCAGAAGCTATTCTAGAAGAATTAAAAATATGTCAAAAAAAAGAAGAAGTTAAAAAAACTGAATTGTTAATGATACTAAAAAAGTATGCTCAGATAATATCGGTTCATGATTTAATGCTTGCAACTTCCGCAATGAGAGAAGATGGAAAATATGTTCAGGCACAATATCGGGAAAAATACCTGAAAATATACATCAAATACTTTATAATGAGAATGAAAGAAGTATTGGATTATGAAAATAAAAATGATGAAAAAATAGATATGAATAAACTCAGAGATTCATTTCATCTGCTGGAAACTACTTTCGAAAAGGAAAGAAATGAATATTTCAATTCAGATAAATTTCCATTGATATATGTTATAACATCACTTTACACAACATTCATTCTCGAAGAGCCGATACACCCTGTCGGGAGTGAATTTCCAGGAAATCTGAAAGTGACACAGGAAAAAGGAATTTATTACTGTCCGGTGAAGGATAATCAGAAGGACAATCCAAGTGCAATATGCCATTTATGTCTGGCGGAACAGACTCCTAATATTTAATAATCACAACATACAAACAGTTTAAATGGATGGATAAAAATGAGAATAAGTAAGAAAAAAATATTCACAGTACTTGCAGTACTGTTGTTTATAGGATTAATAGGTGCATCATTTGCATACACCGGAACCGGATTTACAACAAGCAAAACAGCTGCAGATTACCAATCCCAGACGACAGACAGCATACTGAATAAATACAATAACACACCATGCAGCGCTGAAGCAAGCGGAGTATGCAGTAAAGTAAGCGACGGGGACACAATACATGTAGAAGGTGTAGGAAAAGTAAGATTAGTAGGAGTTAACACCCCTGAAAAAGGAGTAGCCGGTGCAGATGCTGCAAAATATTTTGTTGAAAAATTATGTTTAAACAAAAAGGTAAGTTTAGACATAGACAATTCAAAACATTCAGACAAATATGGAAGAACTCTGGCGGTAGTAATAGTTGACGGCAAAAATCTGAATGAAATGCTTTTAAAAGAAGGGCTGGCTGAAGTAATGTACATACCGCCAAGTGAATTCAATCCGAACAGCTGGTCATATGGTACAACTGCAAATACAGGCAATAACCAAGCGACAGATACACATACAGATAATACCGCAAGCGATTCAGGTTCATCATCAACATATGTTGGAAATTCAAACTCACATAAATTCCACAAGCCAAATTGTAGGACAGCACAGAAAATATCCGAAAACAATAAAGTATCTTTTAACACACGTGAAGAAGCTATTAGTCAGGGATATGAACCCTGCAAAGTCTGCGGCCCATAAACAAACATATTACTAATAACCGTCACCAATAACATACCTCACTTCAAAACCATTTAAATTAAAATAATGATAAATTAAATAAGATACAAATTGAATAAACTATAAAATAATCAATAACAAATATTATTAAATTAAAATAAATGGCAAATAATACAAAGCATAACAAAGCAATATATATCTAAAAATACAAAAACATAATTATGAATTCGGTTCGAGAAGGATATGAAAAGCACGGGGTTGAAAAATATTATGAACTCCACAAAGACGACTATGAAAATCCTCATGAGTACACAATCAAAAAGCTGCTTGTGAAAGCAAAAGAGGAATGGAATATACACGGCAGCATTTTGGACTTATGCTGCGGTAGCGGAGAAGTTTCAAATTGTTTTAATGACTGTGAAGTAGAAGGAATAGACCCCTATACTAAAGATCTCTACGAAGCAAAAACAAAAAACAAATGCAGCTCCATGACATTCAAGGATATCATAAAAGAAGGATTAAACAGAGAATACGACTACATAATATCCTCCTTCGGAATGCATTTATGTGAAGAATCCATGCTTCCAATGCTACTGTACCAACTAAGTCAGAGCAGTGAAAACCTGATAATATTGACCCCCCATAAACGACCCGACTGTAATGGAAGCTATTTTAAAGAAAAAAGTCGAATGAAAATGGATAAAGTTTCAATAATATGGTATAAAAAACATTAAAATGATAAGAGGTGGCTGCTATGGAAAGTATAATCTCGAAAAATTTGGAAATGAAATTTCCTCCAATCGTATTACTTAAATCAGACATTAAACCAAAAGATGCAATTGGTCCAAAAACAGAAAATGGTGGATGTGCAATGAGTTTTGTTGCACAAACAATAGCTAAAAGAAAAACCACATATTTTGGTCGTGAACATATTGCCTGCGGTGGAATATCAGTAGGTTTTGGATGGGGATCGGGTATGGCCAATGAAGACGCAATTGATTTTCAAGCATCGTTTTTATCATTGGGAGTTAATTCAGCTCCAGATAGGGAAGAATATGAAAAAAGATTAGAAAAAATGCCAAAATCCACACAGGAAATGTTTAAACATGGTGAAAGAATATATTGTGATTTTGATACTGCCAAAAAAGCTATTGAATCAAGACCCGTTTATGATGAAGGAAAATATGTGATTTTTAAAGGCCTTGAAGATTTAAGCGAAGATGAAATTCCAAAATCAGTTATATTCACTGTTAATCCAATTGAATTAACAGTACTGATCCAGATTAATTCATCATTTAGAGATAATAATGCCTGTATTTTAACACCACAGGCATCAGCATGTCAGGCTATTGGAAATTTTGTATTTAGAGAAAGTGAAAGTGATAATCCAAAACCTATTTTAAGTCCAATTGATTTTGCAGGACGCTCAAAAATGAAACATTTCATCCCCAATGATTATATGATAGTTTCAATGCCTTGGGAGTTATTTTTAAAACTTGAAAAGATAAGTGAAAACAGCATTATTCAAACAGATTTATGGAAAAAATTCAGATAACAATTAAGTGTAATATTTTTATAGAATATACAATAACTGAAGTCCAATCTGTTAAAAAAAAAGCATAATTTAAAAAAGCAGAACCACAAATCATGGCGAAAATATTCGGAAAATAATATGAACAAAAAAGAGATGATAAATAAATACCTGCAAAACAATCAGCTGTTTTTTATTAAAAAAAATAATATAATGATGATGAAACTAATTTTACGTTAAACATCACCATTTAGTCTCTGTTGAGAGTTGCTATTGCACTTTGTGCACCAGATTTTACATAACCGCTTTCATCATCCAGTAATGCTTCCAGCGGTTCAATAGCTCTTTTTTCACCTAAGTTACCAAGTGCCCATGCAGCAGCTCCCCTAACTCTCCAGTCAGGATTATTTAATTCTTCAATTAATGGATCAACTGCAGCATCACCCATTCTACTTAGTGCTGTTGATGCTTCACGCCTTACAAGTTTATTATTATCACTTAATGTTAAAATTAATGGTTTTATTGCTTTTTCATCATTTATTGCACCTAAGATGCTTGCTGCATGTAAACGGATATTTTTTTTCCTGCTTGATAAAGCAGATATTAATGGGTCAACAGCTTCCTCACCTTTTAGTTCCAATGCTCCAACTGCATCTTCAACAACAAAATCATCTTTATCATTTAATTTTTCTATTAATTCATCTATTTCAGACATAAACTATCCCTCACAGTATAACAATCATTATATATAACTATATCTTTATATCTATATGTATAAAAGCATTTTGATGAAAGTGATATTAAATGTATGATATTGCAGTTATAAGTGGAGACGGAATTGGTTTGGAAGTTATGGAAGCTGCTGAATTTTTACTTGATAAGTTGGATTTAAATTTCAATTTTAATTATGGTGAAGCAGGATTTGATTGTTTTAATAAGAATGGCACTACTTTACCTGAAGAAACTGTAAAGATTGCAAAATCCAGTGATGCAGTTCTTTTTGGTGCATCAACATCAACTCCTAACCAGCCAAGTCCAATAATTAATTTAAGAAAAGAATTAGATGTTTATGCTAATTTAAGGCCAATAAAATCCTATAAAGGAGTTAAATCAATTGCTGATGATATTGATTTTATAATAGTAAGAGAAAACACAGAAGGATTATATTCTCAAAATGAATATTGCGAATGCGATAAAATGATTGCCGAGCGAGTAATTACTCGAAAGGCCAGTAAAAAAATATCAGACATGGCTTTTAAATTAGCTGAAAGAAGAAATAAACTTAATAAGGTTACCTGCGTTCATAAAAGTAATGTTTTGAGAAAAACTGACGGTGTTTTCAGGGACTGCTTCTATGATGTAAGTAAAAAATATCCCGAAATAGCTACTGAGGATCTGTATGTTGATGCAACAGCAATGTATCTGATTACAAATCCGCTGGACTTTGATGTTATTGTCTCTACGAACTTATTTGGAGATATATTATCTGATGAAAGTGCAGGCCTTGTTGGAGGTTTAGGTCTTGCTCCATCAGGAAATATTGGTGATAAACATGGATTGTTTGAACCAGTTCATGGCTCAGCTCCGGATATTGCCGGAAAAAATATTGCTAATCCATGTTCAATGATACTGTCTGTGGCTATGATGCTTGAGTATCTCGATGAAAATGCAACCGCAACCATGATTAAAAATGCTGTTAGAAAAGTTGTTGAGGAAGGTAAAGTATTAACTCCTGATTTGGGAGGTAGTGCAAAAACAATTGAAATGACTGAAGAAATAATAAGGGAGTTAAATTAATATGCTGAATATTACAACATTTCTTGATGCCAATTCCAAGAGACTAAATAAGAATGTATTGTATAATCCCCGAAAGAATACCAAATATACTTCACGAGAAATATTATCAATTGTCTCGGAAATTGGGCGTGAATTAAAATCATTGGGGATAAAAAAAGGAAATAGAGTCATAATTTATTTAAATAATTCGACTGAATATTTGTTCTCATTATTTGCAGTATGGAGAATAGGTGGAATAGCTATTCCAACAAACAGAATTTACACCAGAACTGAACTGGATTATATTATCAATGACTCACAGGCAAAGCTGATAATAACTGACTGTGAGCTTGATGGTATAAATACATACATTCCCGCAAACATCGATGAGTATAAAGATTGTGAAATTTTAGATGCGACACAAACTGAATGGAATGATTTATGCCAGTTACAATATACTTCAGGAACAACAGGCAAGCCAAAAGGAGCCATGTTAACTCATGGTAATTATTTCACTGCAATACATAATGAATGTGATGTATTAACATTAAAACAGGATGATATATTTCTTGGAATCTATCCTATGGCGCATGTAGGACTGTCCTGGGCAATTGCCGCATTAAGGGTAGGAGCATATTACATTTTAATTGAAGAATTTAATATGGATGAATACATTGAGCTGTGTGAAAAAGAAAAAGTCAGCATTTTAACTGGAATGCCTCCGGTAATTCATTCACTTACAACAATGAATAAAACAAAAGAGCTGACACATGTACGTGAAATGATAAGTGGCGGAGGACCTCTGCATAAGAAAATATGGAAAGAATTTAATGAAACTTACAATATTCCAATAATAAATGCATATGGCCTTTCTGAAACAATAGTAATCGGAACCGGAACTGTAATAAGACCACAGGATTATGAAGAAGCAGACCGCTACGAAAGTGTTGGTCATCCAGTCTGTTTCTCAGAAGTTAAAATAGTAGACGAAGACAACCCGTTAAAAATTATGGGAAAATATGAACAGGGCGAAATTGCACTTCGAGGTCCGGGAATAGCTAAAGGTTATTGGAGAAGAGAAAAACAGACAATTGAAGCATTTTTGGATAATGGTTGGTTTTTAACAGGGGATATCGGTTATTTGGATGAAGACAACAGATTGTTCATAACAGACCGTAAAAAAGATATGATTGTTATGAGCGGATGGAAAATCTATCCGACCGAAGTTGAGGAAGTACTTCTCAAATATCCGAAGTTAAAGGAAATTGCAATATTCAGTGTAGAAGACAAACACAGGGGTGAAATACCTGTAGCGGCAATTGTATGGCATGATGATGCTGATCATGAAGGATTACTGAAATATGCACGTGAAAATCTGTCAAGATACAAAATTCCAAGAAAAATCTTCGATGTAGATGAACTGCCAAGAGTAAACGGATGGAAATTACTTAGAAGAGAATTAAGAGAAATATATGGAAATAAGTGTTAAATTTTAACACTTATTCAAAAATCATTGTTCCAATGCCATTGGTAGTAAAAATTTCAAGTAAAAGAGAATGTTTAATACGGCCGTCAATAATATGACAGGATTTAACACCATTTTCAATAGCTTTAACACAAGTTTCTATTTTAGGAATCATCCCGCCTGTGATAATGCCTTCATCAATTAAATCCGGAACCTCACTTATCCTAATTTTTTGAATGAGTGAACTTGGATCGGAAGGATCTCTTAAAACACCTGGAACATCTGTCAGTATAATTAATTTTTCAGCATCACAGGAACTTGCAACTTCACCTGCAGCAGTATCAGCATTTAAATTTAAGCTAGTTCCATCTTCAGCAATACCTACTGGAGATATAACAGGAATATAATCATTTTCAACAAGCATATCAACCAAATCAGTATTAATCGAATCGACTTCACCGACTAAACCTAAATCAACTTCCTCATCAAGACCGTCAACTTTGCTGGCACCTTTCCTGTGAGCATAAATTAAACTTGAATCTTTACCTGACAGACTGATAGCATCTCCATCATGCTTAATCAGTTCAGAAACAATATCTGTACTTATTTTCCCGACTAGAACCATTTCAATAATTTCCATTGTTTCTTCATCAGTGACTCTTAATCCCTGTATGAATTCCGGTTCTTTTCCTAATTTATCCATTGATCGGGATATTTCAGGACCTCCACCATGAACAATAATTGGTTTCATTCCAACATATTTAAGTAAAACAGTATCACGAGCAGTAGAGGACATTGCATCATCGTCAATCATTGCATGTCCGCCATACTTAATTAAAATTTTTTTACTATGAAACTTTTTGATATAAGGTAAAGCTTCAATTAAAACATCAATATCTTTCATTAAAATCACTAAAATAAATATTTAATTCTTCATATTTAAAAGTTATTGATTTAAAAGAAAAACACCCGTCATGAAGCTCCATACTATTAATGTATAAACAGATAGTCTTTCTAAAATAGGCATATAAATGGAATCCATGTTGAAAAACATAATCCAAAAGGCCAATAATCCAATGATTCCTAAAGACAATGTTAATTTTTGATATCCTGCAAAATCGGCCATTGATTTTGATATTAAAACAAGTAATATATTTCCGCCAAGAATAGCCATTACTGCTCCAAAAGTATGGTATCCAGAAGTCAGAGGATTTCCGCCATGGATTAAACCTACAATAATAACGCCTAATGCAGTAACAACAGTCAATATATAAAATATACTCTTATTTTTAACAATATAATCCTTAAACTTAAAATAAACACCCAATAATAGTGTTAATCCAATAATTACAAAGGCAGAATTCATTAAAAATGAAAGTGGCGAAACTCCTGGAAATCCAAGTTCTGAAATGGTATGGACAGTATATGTATTCATCAGCACATCGTGAAAGTAAAATGCTGAAACTGCCTCTGCAATTAGATAATAAATGCTTCCAATCAGAAAAATATAACTTTTTTTATTTGTCATATGCCTTGATACGCCGTTCTAACTCAATATTATGCTTAGTGCAATCCGGATTAACCAATAATTGTTCTAAAATATCTTTTGCTTCTTTTTTATCAAAGAGATACTCATCAAATCTAATATCCTCCCATGTATCATCAAAGCATTTGAGAATTTCTTTTTTAGAAATAACCTCTGATAAATCCTTTAAATTTTCAAAAACTGATGTTCTTAAAAGAGAGTGATATTCAAAACCAATAGGATTTAAACTTAAACAGAATATTCTTAATATACATTTTAAAGCAGAACACTTATCATATTTATCTATATATAATCTGCTCTTGATACTTAAACAGTCAACCATATACTCCAAATCTTTAACTTCATAAGCCTTTTTAATGTGGGCATCAAGATATTCATGTGCCATATCATAAGGTTCACCGTCAGATGATAAACAGAACTTGTTAAAATCGGCAAAGTTAAAATTTTTTAAAAATTTGTCATATATTTCAATCCACTTGTGATCCTCTAAAAATGCCCTTCCTTTTTTAGTGATGAAAAATCTTTCATTATAAAATTGGCTGTAATCAATACCATCAGCAGCCAGCCTGTCAATGAGTTCCTGCTTTCTGCCGGAAACCTTCAATCCCCTGTTCTTCAACATCTCTTTTAACTCTTTGACAGTATAAATATGTGCATACTCACCCCAAGTCTCATCATTAACTTCATCTGTTGTTAAACCTTCATTGATTACATGTTCCCTTAAGGAAGGATCGTGAGAATTAGAATAAAATGCAACATCTATAGAATTGGAAATATCAATAACTTTCAAAATTTTGAAAATGTTAAGTTCTTTTCTTGAAGATGAATCTGCCTCATCATCAAGAGCATAATTTTTAGCGAACAAGACATAAAAATCATCTAAAGTCAAATTATTAATATCATCAACAGGCTGAATATTATCTGAATAATCATCTAAAGTCGTGTTATAGCTAGTGTCTAAAGACTGATTATTATCAAGATATCCGTACTTCTCAAAAAAACCATTGAAATCATCATTATCTGAAATTTTGGAGTCGAATTTTTCTAAAAATTCGTCTTCATCATAGTTTTCATCAAGCAATGAAGTGGTTACAAATTCCTTTAAATCTGGATTTTTGTCAATCATATCAAAAAATTCAGACATTTCCGCATTATCCTTGCAAAAATCATCCCTTAATTCTTTGTTTTCTAATAATAAATTAACAAAAAGTGCAAAGTTTTTATCATCTTCTTCAGTGAATAATTCATTATCAGACATACCCTCTTTAAAAGAATTTTTTAAAAAAGGATTAGTAGCTATTTCATTAATCAATTCTACAGCTTCATCATCATCTTCAAGAGAATCTAAAACACTTTCTCTGAACTTTTCATCATCAATTAACTTGGATAAAAACATGTCAAATTGTTTTTCTTCATCATTTTCAGTGTATATATCCATGAAGGAATCTATCAATTCCATATCATCAAATTCTGATAAATCGACATCAAATAATGTGTTGAAACCACAGTTTAAACAGAATTTATTAGAAAGTGAAATCGGTTCACCACAATAGGGACACAATATTTCACCGATATTTTCTGCATCTGGAATTTTATTAAGATTATTATCAGATTCAGCTAGAAAAGTCAAACGTACCATTAAACCCTCATCAGATACAATTCCATCATTATATTCTTCAGTTAATTGATTTTTAATATCATAAGCCTTATCTATTGGAAGAGTACCTTCATCAACCATCCACCGCATATATGGAGATAATTCATCACCCCTACCAACAATTTCATCAAAATCCATTTCACAGGCAGGCAATTTTTCTTTTAAAGAAAGAATTGTAGAAATTACTTCTGCCTGATTCGAGAGGAATATGTCCTTGATATCTAAAAAATAATCTTCATTCAATAAATCCCGTCTTTTATTAACACAGTCATGATCCAGGACATCATCATCTAAAAAATTGGAATACAATATTATACATGTATTTGGTGTTGAAATGTCTTCAACAATTAAAGTAGCGCATAAATCCAGATCGTAAATATTGGAAGCATAGATATTATTGTCATCTACATCATAGGAATCATCAAGAGATTTAATGCAATGTGAAGGAATCTCAAAGGCAATAGCAGATATAACAATATTGTCACTAATTTTTTCAGCAAGACCGTGGTGAATGAGAATTTCCACTACTTTACGGTTAGGCTGTGATATGAAAAGTTCACTGCCCCATCGATAAAACATTAATACTTCGTTTAAAAACAGATTATTTCCCCTGAATTCAGGCAGTATATAAATTTCATTTAATGATACGCATCCAGGAGCGTTTTGTTCAAAGCATGAAAACCCAACAACCTTGTCTTCAAATAAAATTTCAGTAAAATAATCACCGTATGAATTTTCAACAGTATGTCCTTCATCCTTAATAGAATCTAAAATGTAAGGGTAAAACTTCTCTAAAATATCAGTACAATTAACCTGGTGTTCACCATCAATTGTAACCGGAATTTTATCCTCCCTAATTACATAATTTATTTTATTCATAGCCATCTCCCAGGAATTTTTCATTGAAATATCTTTCTCTCAAATCAAAATTTAAAACCTCGATATCCTCACCGGAAAGTGCTTTCATTAATATTTTGTATGAAATATTTTTAGGAACAGTAATATTGGAAATATTCGATTTTTTCCAGATTTTATTAAACCTTTTTTTCAAGTTTCCAAAATCAAAATGATCAATTACATTTTTCAAATTTATAATATTAGCAGAGCTGATAATTTCATAAGTGGAGTAAGTCTTCGAATCCATATTAAAAGGATTTAAACCTAATATGAAACGTTGTAAATCATAATCCAGGAATGATTCATAATCCTGGGCATATGCATAAACATGGGCTTTTGCGGATAATGCATCGATGAAAACTATAAACTGATTACTGATTAAAGCACGGGATAATACCTCATCACAGAAATTCAATGCAGTATGAAAACTGTCCTCGGATGAATTTTCATAGAATAATTCATAATCACTAAATCTGAATGCTACAAGAGCAAACATATACAAATCTATCCATTCGTTTTCTTTAAGGAATTCTTTTCCCTTATCTGTTAATTTAATTTCTTCAGGTTCATCATCCATCAGCAGTACAAATTCCCGGTCAATCTTTTTTGACAATATTGGCATCGCTCTTTCAACAAGTTCGTGTTTTTTTCCCGAAACCTTTAAATTGTTTTCACGGAGAATGTCTTTTAATTGTGCAACAGTATGTTTTTTAGAGATGATTTCAAATGCTGCTGAATTATCCCCTTTAGAAAGATAACCATTTTCAATTAAATAATCAACACATTCATCAGCAGAAGAGAAAGTACCAAAATTACCTTCTTTTAGAATATAATCCAATTCATAACCTTTATCCAAAAAATTTAAAACATTAAATACTTCTAATTTTTTTTCAGTCACTTAAACACCATTCATATTTATTTTAAAGGGTCAACGTTTTTAAAAACATTAATGTTAAAATTCGTTTTCCAAGCAAACTTTAAAAGACCGGCATGAATTAATTTTAAATCCTCATCGGAAATATCATTGATATAATATATCTTATCCGGAACATTATCCGCCCTAATCATGAATCTAAACATGTTTTGAAAACACCTAACAGAATATGGTTTCACAACAAAGATATCGTCGAGAATATATTCTATTAATTTATCCAATTGCCAGTCACTGGCATTTAAAATTTCTATCTCACAATCAGGATATTTATCAGCCAAAACTTGATTACATTCACTATCAATCATGAAAATTTTCATCCGGTCGTTATACATTAGGTACTATGTTTATCATATTAAAAAAAATTTACCATTTAAAAACAATATTGCATTAAGGTTATTATTTTGTATAAAGCCGTAATATTGTATGAAATTAGATTATACTAATTTATAAATAATAAAAACCAATATTAATACACAAAATAAATTAACTTGGAAAAACAAGGTGAATAAAATGAATGATAAAAAAGATGTTGAAATGACTGATAAACTGATATCCATGCAGTTTGATGATATTAGACACATCGTGAAAAAATCAGATGATGAAATACAAAAAATTGCACAAAAACATAAAATAGAAGCAACAATCTATGAAACAGATAGAAAAGAATTAATATCATATGGAATTCAAAATGAAGATTTGACAACACACGAATTGGATAAATATGTAAAATATGGTGAAGAATTGTATGAAATAAGTGGAAAAACAGTATCCATATACCTCATGGGACCACCAAATATAGAATGTAAAACTAAAAGGAAAATGGAATCAAATGCACCAATAGTATTGAAATTAGCAATTAGTTCCTATTCTCAAACATATGATGTTTTAAGACATATAAAAAATCTTGTAAAAAATAAAAAAAAGCTGGACAGAGAAGATTTGTTTGCATTATCAATGATTCCACTAATGGGACCTCCCGAAGACAGAAGAAATTTACGGGTAGAATGTTTAACACTTTGGAAAGAAATTAACCAGAAAAAGATGATACAATGAATGAAAATGAATTATTACTTATAAAAAAAGCATTCAATGATGAGAGGAGAATAATAGAAAAAACACCTGATGAAGAAAGAAGAATAGGTGATGAATATTATCAGGGAGGCTCTGTATATTTAACTGAAGATAACGAATATATAGATTTGGAAATTCAGAACAGGGATTATGATATAGAAGACCATATTAATTATATTGAATTCGCTGAAGAGCTGTATAAAAAACAGAAAAAGAAAGTGAATGTCTACATTTATTGTGATCCTAGAATTAAAATAAAAATTAAAATGTATAATATAAAATCCCATGCAGATTTTAAATTGAAAATAGCACAACTGCAGAATCAAAGTACAATTGACAAGATAAAACGAAAATTAGGAAAATAGATTTCCTAATAATTTATCTTTTATAAAAAAAATAAAACTTAAGTTAATTTTTTATTTTTACTTATTTTTTATCAGGTATCCACTGATTTTAGTACAAAAATAATCTATTTTTTATTGTCCATAGTGATTTTCATATTTTCATGTCAAGTTTACCTCAGATGAAAAAAATATCCCAATATTAAAAAATACTAATAAGCTGTAAAAATACAAATAATCTAATAAAAATGCTTTAATTTAAAACAAACTAATTTATAAAGCATGAAATACAATATAAATATTTATAAATTACTTTCAAAGAGGTTAGATTAAAATGAATGAAGAATTAAAAGCAAAGGAAATCCGAGTAATAAAGGAAGTATTTGATGATGAAAGGGAAGTAATCGGTTATGCACCCGAAGATATGATAACCATAAATGGACATCGCTATGAAAAGGGAGACATATTTTTAACAGATACAGGTGAATTAATTGATTTGGAAATTCAAATAGAGGATTTTGATAAAGAAGAACTATGCAATTATGTTAAACTGGCTGAAGAGCTTTATAAAATAAATAAGGTAGAAATTTCAATTTATATCCTGTGTTCAAAAGAAATAAAAATAACCTCACCGGAAGGTCTTATCAATTCAAAAGCAAATTTCTGTATTAGAATAATTTGTCTTAATGAAAATCCGATTTATGAATTATTATCGGGTATCAAAGAAAAAATTGATAAAAAAGATTCATTAAATGATGAAGATTTGACAACACTTATGATGATTCCAGATATGGTTCCCAAAAGGGATAAGGAAAGAGTAAGTGTTGAATGTTTTGAACTACTGAAAAAAAGTCAAATGAGGAATATTTAACTATATTTCCCATTTCAAAATTGTTTTACCGAATTTTGATACATAATCGCCATCAAATGCATCCCTTAAATCATTGATTGATTTAATTATATATGTGTTTGTTATTAATCTCGATAAAAAGTTAAAAATTTGAGGATGGGAATTAAGAAGATTGACAACTTCTTCAAAATCCTCCCTTTCAGATCTGCTATTTCCCTGCAAGGTCAATCCTTTTTCTAAAATCATTCGGGTATTAATAGGAATTGGATATTCACTGACACCAAATAAATTAATTGTACCCTGAGGATTAATAATATCAATCATTTGATTAATAGCAGATTGTGAAGAAGCTGAACCCACACATTCAAAGCAGTGATCAACAGACAAATCATCAGGAATATGATGAATCATATAAGTTTTATCAGCAAATGAGAAGAGATTTAAATTTTCCAGATGTTTTCCAAAAACAATTATTTTACTGTCGGGACATAATATTTTAAGCAAAAGGGATGTTATATAACCGAGGTTTCCATCACCCCACACACCTAAAACATCAACAGGAGTACATTTCAATTCAAAAAACTTTGAAATCCCCTGATAAGCAACACTTATCAATTCTATAAAGGAGGATACTTTTAAATTAAAGTTATCTGGAATTTTGACTAATCTATCTGATTTCAGAGAAATTAATTCAGAAGTGAAACCGTCAAATCCGCTGCCTCTGAATTTTGATGATTTTGAATAGTTGGCCTTGTAACGATCATCACCAAAGGGCGTGTTAGGTATCATTACAACATTATCTCCTACTTTAAAATCACCGTTTCCGTCATGAACAACTTCTCCAACCCCTTCATGAATAAGAGCCATAGGCAGTTTTTGAGAAAGTATTTTAGGAGGCCTTGACCCCTGATAATATCTTTGATCCGCCTGACATATAGAGAGATATTTAGGCCTTACAATAACATCATCCAATTCAATATCATCAATTGATTCTTCAAAAAATTTAGGAGCCTTCAAACGATAAACAATATTAATCATGATTTATTTTTCCTTTAAAATTGTGTTAGCTAATTTTAAATCATAGGGGTAAGTTACTTTAATATTCGTTATATCCCCGTCAACAAGATGTACATCCTCACCCTTAAGTACAAATATTTTACATGCATCTGTCAGTATATTAGTTTCATCATCATTTAAACATAAGATAAGTTCAAAAAGTTTATTTATTTTAAAGCTCTGAGGTGTTTGACCTTGATAAAAATTATCCCTCAATGGAATATTACTGATTAACCTGGAGTCAGTACTTTCAACAATAGTATCAGTAGCAGGAATAACTGTATCACATGCCCCGTACTTCTGTGCAGCATCAATATTATCATTGATTATTCTGTGTGTCACAAAAGGTCTGACAGAGTCATGAGTAACAATAATGGAGTCATCATCAATTTCATAATTGCTTCTGATATATGAAAGTGCATTTATCAGAGTATCATTTCTGGTTTCTCCACCTTCGATAACAACAATATTTTCAACATCACCAATATATTCCTTAATCAAATCCTGAGTATGATTAATAAATGATTTTGGAGATAAAACAATAATTTCATCAAATTTTGAGTTAATAATAAATTTTTCGATAGTATGAATGATAACGGGCTTATCTGCCAAATTTAAAAATTGCTTGGGAGTGTCAGTTCCGCCCATTCTGGATCCCACTCCTCCAGCCAATATTGCTGCAAAAATCATTTTTATTACTCCTTTTGAAAAACAATGAAGAAATGTGATTTGCCTTCAGGGATATCTTCACCAATCTCTTCATTTAAATATGTCATTTTAAGATTATGTACTTTAAACACATCTTCAAGTTCTTCAGGTGAGCTTCTGAATTGTGTTGGAGGACCTTTAGGAACCTCCCACTTTTTATAATCCATAATAGCTATTTTACCATCATTTTTGATTAGACGTGATAATTCAATTATTGCTTCATCAATTTTTCTTGATGCCTTAAATCCGTGAAATACATTAACCATCAATATTACATCCAGTGTTCCGTCATCAACTTCAGTAACTTGCCTAGTAATATCTGCCCGGATATTAACCAGATTTTCAATATTATTTTCCAGTCTGTATTTCTCCATATCCTCTATGGATGCATCATATATATCAACTGCATAAACGGTACCTGAAGTAATGTATTCGTCAAGGAGTTTGATTGCAATATGCCCGTCACCGCAACCTGCATCCATAATTATTTCTGATCCGTCAAGATTCAATTCATCTAAAATTTCATTGTCATCTAAAAAAAATGCACTTGAGAATCCATGTGCTCTGTGTCCATTTGCAGGTATCATCATTTCATTAATCCCCTATTAAATGTGTGTAAAAATAAGATTTTTGGGTAAATGGTTAAACTTTGATATTAAAAAAAGTGTTAAATCAGAGGAATTTATTTTTTCCAAACTTGTTTAACTCCTCTTCCTCTTTTACTACCAGGTTTAGTGTAACTTCTTTTTTGTCTTGTTCTTCTATTAGTACCTTTAACTTTTGCCATAATCTACCCTCCTTTAAATTAATAATTGTAATCTTAAGTTACATATAACATAAAAATATTTGTTTTTAAAGTATATATATGTTTCTTAAGTTGTATACTCTGCATTGATTTTTACATAGTCATATGTTAAATCACAACCCCATCCGGTTGCCTCACCATCACCTAGAGATAAATCAATATTAACTGTAATATTTTTGGACTGCATGACTTCTTCAGCATGTTTTAAATTGCTGGTATTATCAAAAGCCAGAATTTCACCATCTTTTACAAGATCAACGTTATCCTTATCATCAGAAATAGTTATAGTTATTATATCTGGGTTTAATTCACACCCAGAGTAGCCGACAGCCGATACAATTCTGCCCCAGTTAGGGTCTCCACCAAAGACAGCCGATTTGAATAACGGAGAAGTAATGATTGATTTAACAGCAAGTTTAGCATCATCTTCATCTTTAGCACCGACAACATTAGCTTCGATGAATTTGGATGCTCCTTCACCATCCCGAGCCATTTTTTTTGCAAGGTTAATACATAACTGATTTAAGGCATTTTGAAAATTAACATCAATTTCACCATCACATGCAGCATCGACATCTGACGCACCATTAGCCAACATCAGACATGTATCATTGGTACTTTCATCACCGTCAACAACAACCATGTTGAAGCTTAAATCACAGGCTGTCCTAATGGCTTTATTGATGGATGATGAATCCATAACTGCATCAGTTACTATGAATGCCAGCATTGTTGCCATATTAGGTGCAATCATACCACTTCCCTTACATATTCCGGCAATCCTAACAACTTCACCAGTAGTTAATGTTACTTCCAAAGCCTCTTCTTTTGGAAAAGTGTCTGTAGTCATTATTGCTTCAGCAGCTGCAAGAGAATTATCTGCATCACATCCAAGCTTTGAAATTGATTCATGAGCAACCTTTGAAATAATATCCATTGGCATTTCACGTCCAATAACACCAGTTGAGCAGATTGCAATTTCATTATCAGGCACATTCAAATCTTTTGACAATAATTCAACTAAAGATTCGCAGTCTTTGACACCCTGTTCACCAGTAAAACAATTAGCATTACCACTGTTTACAAAAATAGCTGATAGCAAACCGTTTTTAACTACATTCTTACTAAATGTAACCGGAGCCGCCACTACTTTATTGGATGTAAAAACACCGGAAGCAGTACTTCCAGGTGCATATATTATACTTACACCATATTTTCCTTCACGACCACCAGATACTTTTAAATTTTCTATATTGGAAAATCCTCCAGATAATTCTTTAATATAATCCATAACAATCACGAACTAATACATATACTCTTCTTCTTGCCAGGCTTCCTCCTGTAGGGCTTCCTCCTGTAGGGCTTCCTCCTGTAGGGCTTCCTCCTGCAGGGTCGAAGGATCGTTATAATCCACGGCATCCAATCTTTCATCATAAACGGTATCGTTAACCTCACTCAAATTAGATGTCATTTCAACAGTAACATTTTCAACATGAGATGTATTTGTATCATTAACAACCTCATGTTCTCCCATACTAGTCATAATTCCAACAGCCGAACCAATAACAAATGCAATAAGTGCAAATACCATTAGTATAGCTATTTTTCCTTCGCTTACCTTTCGCATGATTAAATTCTCTTTTAAATTAATTAAGCAATAAAAGCATAAATCAAAACAAATATTATAGTTACAAAACTAAATATTCCTAATCCCAATACACATAGCAAATATGTGATTATAAATACAAATGCAAAAATTCCTATTAACTTTTGCTTTTCATTTTCAAATAAGTTAATTAAAGTACGAGTAAATTCTGATGGTACATTATATGCATATAATCCGTTAGCCAATTCAAAAACAACCAGTGACAGTGGAGAAACAGAAGAAATGCTGTCAACAAGTTGAGCTCTTTCACCAGCTTCACGTCGAGTTTTTCCAATACCTGCACGTATTTTAGCACCATTATCCAAGGCAAACCATGCAGCATCAAGACCTGCACGAATAGCTAAATCTTTAGACGGGAAACTAGCAATAAAATCATCCCCACCTTCTCGGTATCCCTCAAGCTGTCCGCCACATTCGCTTTCAATAAAGTACTTTATATCACTCATCAAATCAACCAACTGATTCTTGCCGTACTTCTGAGTATAGTTAGTTGAATCAATTAAATCTACAAATAAATAATTTTTAATTTCAGATGGTCGGGATTGAGCCAATTTAAATGGTTCATCGAAAACAAGTGCATACTCCCCACCAAGTTTTGTAAAAGCGACACCTGGAAAATTGCCTAAAGTTTTACGATAATTAATTGATCTTTCAATTGAAGCCGCACCAGTCATTCCAACAGCAGAAATAACTTCAACATCCCTTTCATAACCAATACCAATTAATTCAACAGCCACCCTAATAGCATCATTTTTACTCAGCATTTTGGCAACAAGTTCAGTTGAACTTTTTTCGATGATTTCCCCTTTTTCGTTTTCAATAATTTTGACAAAAATATTAATTAAATTAGATGGATTTGGAAGTTCAACATAAAAATAACGGTCACTACCCATAACGATATTACTTACAAGCGCATATTCTTCGATTTTATCCTCTGCAGATTGAATTTCATGAAATGTATACTTTTCGGGAAAATTATCGCCACCAACATCCCTAATAAGATTTTCCTTAATTGTTTCTGAATTAATATCTGCCTTTTTAAGCTCAAACAGGATAGTTTGAGTGTAATTGAACAGTTCTACATATTCATTCTGTACCGAATCTGTCGGGAAAAATCTGGTTCCAACACTGATAGGTGTGAGTTTGGTAGTCAGTTTAATGACTGTTGCAGATAAACTGTTAACCATCTAATTTTCCCCCTTTTTCTAATTCTATTTCGAATTCACCTGATTTTTCCAAAAGAACATCAGGTTTAACTGAAACAAATGGGAACTTCCATGATCCTAGTCTGCCTGCAATTGTACTTGCAATATTTCTGGAATTCTTTTTAATGAAAATCTCGTCATTTGCATTGACACGGACCAAAATGTTATAAGGGGCATTTTGAGTTACTTCATCAGCCAGCAGAATGTTTAATTCAAAAGTTCCCTGTTTAGTGAATAAATCATTACGAACTGCAATCAGTGGTTTTTTCTCGAGTCCTAATCTGTCTGCAACAGTAACGGAAATGTTACCTGCATTTTTAACAGTTACCTTATAATCCTTAGGATGAACCAGAACAAAAATTACATAAGGTGCAGCTACTTCAACATCATCAACCATGTCTAAAATCTTATTGAACATTGGTATTTTGGAAAAAACACTTTCAACTTTAGAATTAATATTTGTATCATCATCAATACGGATAATAGCCTGTTTGGCAATGTTTAATGGCGAAATCTTTAAGCCTTCCTTTCCTGTGTAGACTTCCCATTTTCTAAAGTTTAACTGTTTGATAATCTCATCAGAGATATTCTGTAAAATAGTTTTATTACGCTTAGGTTTTTTAGATCTTCCAAAAAACAACCTGTTATTTTTAATAGTAAATGGAATTCTAAATGAATTAATATTTTTAAATTCATCAGCGTAATCCCTAAATTTATCGTTGGATAAAATTTTAGCCTTTTCATTATAAGCGATATCTAAAATAAAATGATCAGCATCATTACCTGGAGGAACTTCTTCTACATTATCATTTTCTAGAAGTTTATCAAATTCTTCCTTGTTATCAATCTCATGACGAAGTGATGCATCGGCTATAATAACAAATTCATCTTCACTCTCTTCAAGAGCTTTAACAGCAGCTAAAATATTTACCATTTGAGGCTGAGATTCCTCATTCTTGATATGGTACGCAACATTAGAAGCATCTACAACGACTTTCATAATAATCACCAATAACCTAATTCAATCATTTGTATATATTAATAATCCGAATATTTAATATTTTCTTTGGAACTTACCAAACAAAAACTTCTCTCCACCAACATGGTTAAGAAAAACCTCAATTTCCTTGTCATTTATATTATAAATAATATATGAATTACCAATTTTACCTCTCAGCTTATTAGAACAAAGAGAACCTGAATTAACAACAATTGTATCGTTAATTTTCCAGATATTTGGAACATGTTTGTGACCGCACAGTACCAAATCAACTTCGTGAGTAGTTAAAGTCTTTAAAATATCTCCTGCATCCGATAAAACATTACGTTCACGGCCAGTATTAGGTATCGGAATAACATGATGGTGAAGTGCTACAATGGAAAATCGCTCAGCAATGACACAGTCATCCAACTGATGTTCCATCCACAGATGTTGAGGAAGACCAATATGGCCTCTGTTTTCATCAGGAATACTAGAGTCAAGACCAATTACCGTAAATTCATTATCTTTTGTTAGTTTCCAGCTTCTCTCACCGACCAATTCCTCAAAACTCTGATTACCTAAATTACGGGAATCATGATTACCTGGAATGGCGAATAATGGAGATTTAAACATATTCAAATATTCCATCGCTTTAACAAATTCACCATAATAACCCCTATTGGTAATATCGCCCGTTAAAATAATCATATCTGGTGCCAATGCATTAATCTCTTTAATAGCATCCATCAGAACAGATTCACTAAATGAACCACTGCCGATATGCAGATCCGAAATGTGTACTATAACTGTCATAATATCTACAATGTTAATTTCATAATAGCTTCAGCCAAATCCCCTTTACAGTCAATTAATGCCTGTTCAGCTTCTTCTTTGGAAACTTTAGCCTGATTGGCAACCATTTCAATATCATCATCAGGAATTTCAATTTCATATTCTATTTCAACTTCACGGGCAGTACCGTCAATCTGATAGGTTTCCTGACCGCCAACATTCATCACACTGACACTGGGATTATCAATAATTAACTCCTTATCATCGAAACGAATAATAACCTCTATTGCACCATCAAGATTGTCCATTTTCATTCCCATTTTCTTCATTTGCCTTTCCATCTGTTTCATTTGTTTTCTGTTCATTCCAGGTATCATAACAATATCCTCCAAAAAATAATGTTCTATGTAGTAATTTATATTTATTAGTATTATTAAAATTTTAGGCCAAGTCCCTATTGTAATCTATAATATCTTTCAAATTTATTTATTGAATTTTACTAAAAAAACTTGAAAATTAATTAAAATCCATAAATATCTCTTTCAAATCTTTCAGCAACTTTTTTCATAACTTCAGGAATATTTATATGCTGCGGGCATTCCTCAATGCAGTCTTTACAATATATACAATCAGAAGCCAGACCTGCACCGGGGATTTTCGAATAATTAACATATGCATTGCCTACAGCAGTCCATTGATCCAGATTTTGTATCATATCATTATTGTATAAGTCAAAGAGTTTAGGAATATTAATGGATACTGGGCATGCCTCCAGACAATATTTGCATTTGGTACACTCAACAGTGATGTTGGAGTTAATAATTTCTCTTGCCTTTTCAATGATTTCATATTCATCATCATTGAGAGGGGTGAAATTTTCATAATCATCAATATTCTGCTGTAGCTGTTCAAGACTGCTGGCACCACTTAGAACCATACAAACCCCGTCAAGGCCATTTACAAAACGCATTGCCCACGATGCTACTGATGCATCAGGATTATAATCTTTCATTAATTTTTCAGCTTCATCAGGAATATCAGCTAAAAATCCTCCTTTTAAGGGTTCCATTATAAGAATTGGTAAATCATATTTTCTTGCAACTTCATAGCATTTTCTTGACTCAACACCTTCATTTTCCCAGTCAAGATAATTAATCTGCAGCAATACAAATTCCATCTCCGGATGTAGGTTCAAAATATTCTCCAGATACTCAGCATTTGCATGTGTTGAAAGACCCAAATGTTTAATTTTACCTTCTGCCTTCATTTTATTTGCAAATCCAAATGAATTAACATCAAGAAACCCCGTTTCTGAAAATCCGCTTACATTATGCAGTAAATAATAATCAAAATAATCTACACCCGTACGTTCTAATTGCTCATTAAAAATAGGTTCCAATTGGTCTTCACTGTTAATTGAGAATAAAGGTAGTTTATCTGCAATAACATAGGATTCACGAGGGTATCTTTCACTTACAGCTTTTCTAAAAGCAACTTCAGAATTGCCCATATGATAGGGATAGGCAGTATCAAAAAAATTAAATCCCCTATCCATAAATAAATCAACCATTTCGTTTACACTTTCAAAATCCACACTTGATTCATCATTAACATCAAGCAAAGGCAATCTCATCATTCCAAATCCTAATTTTTTCATAAAACAACCACCAATAATTTATTGAGTAAATAAATCATAAGCATCCAGCATTATATCAACTATTTTAACGTTAAACGGACATCTGTCCTCACATTCACCGCATGCAATACAGTGTGAAGCATTGTAAGTTAAATTATTGTAATGCTCACTGACACTTGAAGGAACATCATCATGAATTCTGGCCAAATCAAAGAGTTTAATCAGCATTGCAATATCAATTCCTGAACTGCAGGGTGCACAGTGACCGCAGTACATGCATTTACCCTCGAAGGAATGTTTTGGAGCATTGGCTAAAATATCCCGGTAATCCTTTTCACTTTCAGATGCATCTTCATATTTAACGGCTTCAGCCATTTCATCAATATTTTCTACACCTACAAATATGCTGCAAACACCTTTTTGAGATAAAGCATAATGAATACACTGGACAGGAGTTAATGCAACACCAAATGGAGATTCATTTTCATCAAATAATTTTCCACTGGCATATCCCTTCATTACAGTAATAGGAATCTGATTATCTTCACATATCTGATAAAGTTCAGCTCTTTTGGAATCCAGTCCTGCAAGTCCATCATATTTATCATCATCCCTGTAATCCTCCAAAGTTCCAGTTGAAGGAAACATATCATATGCAGGATTGATGCTGAACATCAGCAATTCAATTTCAGGATTGTTGACTGCTAAAAGTGCGATATCAGTATTATGGGTACTTAAACCAATATGTTTTATTATTTTTCTGCTTTTCAAGTCCATGACATAGTCCATAAATTCTCCGGACATTATCTCTTCATAATCACTTAGTTCATCAACATAATGAATCATTCCAAAATCAAGACTTTCAATCTGAAGACGTGTCATTAAATCATCAAATGCCTCTTTAACTTTTTTGATATCACGGGTTCTTACATACTGATTGTCCTGCCAGGTAGCTCCGATATGTCCTTGAATAATCCACTTATCACGACTTTCCTTAATGGCACGACCTAAATTTGTCCTGACGGTGGGTTCACTCATCCAGCAGTCAAGAAAATTAATCCCCATATCTTCACAGTAACGGATTATTTCTTCAACCTCACAGAAAGGCCTTTCAACATACCATTCAGCACCAAAAGCTATTTCACTTACTTCCAAACCTGTTTTACCCAACACATTATATTTCATTAAAAAAACCTGACCTCAAAAAAATACTGACTAACACTGTAATGTTTATAAATCAAAATATATAAATCAATTTATCATGAAAAAAAGATGTTTCTGGGTGAATAAGGAAGAAATATACATTAAATATCATGATGAGGAATGGGGTGTTCCTGAGCATGATGATGATAAGCTATTTGAATTACTGGTTCTTGAATCCTTTCAGTCAGGATTGTCATGGATTACCATTTTAAAAAAACGTGAGGATTTCAGAAAAGCCTTTGATGGGTTTGATATTGATTGCATCACCAAATATGGTGAAGATAAAATCAATGAACTGGCTGAAAATGAAAAAATAATACGCCACAAAGGAAAAATTAGAGCAACAATAACTAATGCACGCGTTTTTAAAGAAATACAAAAGGAATACAGTAGTTTCAACAAATATATATGGGGATTTACAGACGGTAAAATCATATACAATGAATATTTAACCAAATCAGAATTGTCTGATAAAATAGCTGAGGATTTGAAAGATAAAGGTATGAAATTTATCGGTTCAACTACAGTATATTCATATCTGGAAGCTATTGGAATTATTAACAATCATACAAAAGATTGCTTTAAATACAAAGCCCAATAAAAAAAATAAACAGGTGATTTAAAATGTCAGATATCAAAAAAGTGGATGATTTCATAGATGAAGCAGGAGTATTTTTCCTTGCAAGTATTGACGGCGACCAGGCAAAATGCAGACCATTAGGTTTTCATATGCTGGTTGATGACAAAATATACTTTGGAGTTGGAACATTCAAAGATGTTTACAAACAGATTATGGAAAATCCGAAAATAGAAATTGTAGCTTTGAACAATGAAAAAGACAAATTCCTCAGATATTACGGGGAAGCAGTAATCGACGAAAATCCTGAACTGGTTGAAAAAACCTTTGAAATAATGCCTGAAATCGGTGAAATCTATAAGAAAAACAACTGGGAAATGGGAATGTTTTATCTGGACAATGCAACAGCAGAATTCAGAAACCTCTTCGATGCTGAAGAAACCTTAAAATTTAAATATTAATAAAAAAAAATAGTGGGGATTGATTATTTGCAGATTAATCTCCCTTATTCCAATTTAAAATACCATAAACAATACATAGAAGTGTGGACAGGATAATTCCAACATAAACTCCCCAAATCCATGGATCTTCAATTCCAAGAATCACCATCATGCATCACTTCCTTTATTATCAATGTTTACAAATGCCTTGTCAATAACTTCCTGTGATAATGGTTTTGTAAGCAAGCTGACAACAATTGTGAAAACAGCAGACACAGGTACTGCAATTAACATAACATCAATGAACGGCCATGGTGCAGCCTGAATTAATGATTCAACACCAAATAATGACATGCATATTCCTATTCCTTTTGCAGTTTTTGCGAAAACGAAAATCAGCCAGAACAAGCTGACAAATGTTCCTGACAGGATTCCTGCAATGGCACCGGCTTTTGTAATTCCTTTCCAGTATAAAGCTCCTAAAAATACCGGTAAAAATGCAGCAGCACAGATTTCGAAGAATAAACTTGTTCCAAGCGCAACAACACTTCCAGGTAATGAAAAAGCCATAATTAAAGCTAATATAATAGCTATTAAAATACCGACTCTGGATATTGATATCTGATCCAGTTTCTGTTTGGATTTTTTCCTTAGAGTACCGTATATATCTACACCAAATGCAGTTCCCTGAGTATGAAGCTGTGAAGATATTGTAGACATTGCAGCTGCAATCAAAGACAATAAGAAGATATACACAAACCATTCAGGCAAAGCCATAGTAATAAATGTTGGTATAATCTTATCAATGTTTCCTCCAACTACATCAACAGCAATTTTACCCAGTTTATCATAGAAATAAACATTTGAAAGTGATCCGACAATATATGCTGTTGTTGGCATTATAGCAATGAAAATTCCACCAATCAAAACAGACCTGTTTAATTCCTTGTCGGATTTTACTGTCATGAATCTAACAATAAGTGACGGCTGTGCAAGTACACCTATTCCAACACCGATTAATGTTGAAGATACTAAACTCCACCAGAACGGAGTTCCAAACTCGGGAAATGTAGTCCAACCCGTACCGCCTGTTGAAACAGCACTTGAAGGATATAAACCAACCATATTGGAAAGAGCAGTATTTGCATGGTCTACACCACCAAGCAACCAGTATACAAATGCAAGTAAAAACAGCATTGCAACAACCATAATTGTACCCTGCAGTGCATCAGTATACATAACACCACGTATTCCACCAAACAGCACATAGAAAGTAATAATAATAGAAAGAATAAGAAGTGCAACACTAAAATTTATTAATAAAGAAGATTCTAAAAATCTTGCAGCACCAATAAGTACAACAGCGGCATACAAAGGCATTGCAAGGAATATAATCAAACCTGAAACGTAATGAATAAATTTAGAGTCAAAACGTTTGCCTAAAAACTCAGGGAATGTTAATGAATCAAGTGCATGTCCCATTCGACGAGTCCTTTTTCCTAAAAATACAAATGCTATGAATACACCAATGATAATGTTTAAAAATGCCAACCACAGTACACTCATACCATATTCACCAGCAACTCCTCCAAAACCCACAATAGCTGCCGTCGATATGAAAGTAGCCCCATAACTCATTGCCATGATAAATGGATGTGTATCCTTACCAGCTATCATAAAATCTTCTGAGGAATTAGTTTTCTTATATGCATAATAACCCACAGCAACCAAAGCAAAAATGTAGATTATAAATACAATAGTTAAAATCATAATGTCCATAATCTAAACCTCAATAAAGTAGTTTATAATAGCATTTATTTAAATATATTCATAAAAATGAATAACAGTACAGATTTGTACATCTAAAAAGATTTATAAACATAAAAATAATAATATAATGTATAAATTAGGTTAGGGATAAAAATGGTTTGGAATGAAAACGAATGTTTAAGTAAAGACGAAAAAGAAAAAATTCAGTTGGAAAGATTGAAAAAAACCGTGAAATTAGCATATGAAAATGTTGAATTTTACAGAAAAAGATTTGATGAAATAAGTTTGAAACCTGAAGATATTAAAACATTAAAGGATATCGAAAAAATTCCGTATACAACAAAAAGTGATTTGAGGGAAGCTTATCCATTAGGTCTGCTTGCTGTATCAAGGGATGAAATAGTGGAAGTCCATGCTTCTTCGGGAACAACCGGAAAACCGACAGTAACAGCATATACACAAAATGATTTGGATATATGGGGAGAATGTATAGCACGTGGTTTGACAATGGCTGGAGCCAAAAAAGATTATATAATTCAAAATGCATACGGATACGGATTGTTCACCGGAGGATTTGGAATACACCATGGAGGAAATAGATTAGGAGCAATTACAATACCAATATCTGCTGGAAATACCCGAAGGCAACTGGATACTATGGTCGATTTTCAAAGTGATATAATAACGTGCACACCATCATATGCAATGTATCTTGGAGAATCACGCCAGAAAGCAGGAATTCCACTTGAAGACATCAACCTGAAAGTAGGAATACACGGTGCTGAAATGTGGACCGATGAAATGAGAAAAAGAATTGAAGAATCTCTCGGCATAAAAACCTATAATATTTATGGTCTGACCGAAGTAATGGGGCCTGGAGTTGCACAGGAATGTAGCCAGCAGAACGGAATGCACATTCAGGATGACCATTTCTATCCGGAAATCATAGATCCAAAAACAGGAGAAACCCTGGACTATGGAGAACCGGGAGAACTAGTATTAACATCACTTACAAAAACAGGAATGCCCATAATAAGGTTTAGAACAAAAGATTTAACGACATTGACAGAAGAAAAATGTGAATGTGGAAGAACAACTGTAAGAATGAGCAGAATAACTGGAAGAAGCGACGATATGCTTAAAATCAAAGGAGTAATGGTTTTCCCATCACAAATAGAAAAAGCATTGCTTAAAATTAACGGAATAACTCCAAACTACCTAATCCATGTAACAAGACCAGATATTCTTGATGAAGTTGAAGTGAAGGTTGAAACAACAAAAGAATTATTCTTTGATGAAGTAAAAGAAATGGAAAAACTAGAAAAACAAATTCAAGCATCAATCAGATCAGAAACTGGTTTAAGAGTAGATGTAACATTATGTGAACCAGAAACACTTCCAAGAAGCGAAGGAAAAGCCGTACGTGTAATAGACGAAAGGAAATTATGAAAAAGGTGAAATAAAATGGTAAAGCAAATCTCAGTTTTTATTGAAAACAAAGAAGGAAGAATAAAAGAAGCTATAGATATATTGGCAAAAGCAGATATTAATATACGAGCATTATCTGTTGCAGACACATCAAAATATGGTATTTTAAGATTAATCGTTTCAGATAATGAAAAAGCAATTGAAGCATTAGAAAATGAAGGATTTATTGTAAAAGAAAGTGAAGTAATTGTAATTTCAGTTCCAGACAAGCCAAATGGTTTAAATTCCACATTAGCCATATTGGATAATGAAAATATCAACTTAGAATACATATATGCATTTGTAAGCAGTCAAATAGATGAAGCTATTGTTGCAATAAAAGTAGAAGACAATGAAAAAGCAATAAATGCATTTGAAGCAAACAATGCAAAACTCCTTAAAAAAGAAGATATAGAAAAGATTTAAATATCTTTTCTATCAACACATTTTCCATTTACCAAAAAAAATCAGTTTCATTCTTAATAAATAACATAGATATCTTATTTTGAAAAATTATCCAATAATAAATCATTTCAAAAAAAGAAAACAGCTATTAAATAATGAATTTTGATAAGATTTCAAGGGTGTCCGCCAAAATTAATTTTGATATTGGAACCTATTTTATGGTCACATCAAGCTTTAATTGATGTGTAGTTGATATACTTTCA
>CADBPS010000121.1 GCA_902796575.1 uncultured Methanobrevibacter sp.
GATAAAAATGGAAATCCAAATCCAAACTCATCAGAAGATTTTGAAAGTCCTGATGTAATTGAGTATACTTCATTTAAATTTTTTTCAGTGAATTCTAAACTCAAATACATTACTCCATTTCCAAATCAGTTAAATATTAAAATCTAATTTCCCTGTGATAATACTTCGAGCTATTGAAAATCCGTAAACTCCGCAGTCATACATTTTTTTAATTTTATCTTCACAATCAATAGAATTGTTCCCAATAACCTTTATATTAGTATTGTTACATACTTCTTCAAGAATATCCCAATCTGCATCTAATTTGTTAGGATCCATCGCATCCAAATGCAGATAATCAGCACCGCAATCTTCAATTGTTTGGGCAACTTTTAAAGTATCAATACCTTCAACATTAGCTCTTATTTTAACAGAAACTTCAGTTTTAGAATTATCAACAACATATGCAATATAATCGGCCAAATCCTTTCTATTCAATAGCTCCTGACCGCAGCCAATAGTTACTATTTCTTTTTGACGGCAGTGACAGTTAATTTCAATAATATCCAAATCATCAATGCATGAAGCCTCAGCAATTGGCTGTGGTGTTGCTGAACGGACATTAGCCGAGACTTTCACTTGAGGGTTGTTCTTTTTAATAAGTGCAACTTCACTTGTAATGTGGGGAATTATTTCATCCAATTCAAAATGAAACTCTTTTCGTCCACGGTTTAATATTTGAGCAGAGGCATTTATGGTTTTTTCATCCAGACTGTATCCTCCTAAAGTAACTACATCAAAACCATATGGAATAACTTTATTTAGGAATTCTGCATCTGTTATTCCTGCCATTGGTGCAACTACTTTTATATTAAATCCCCCATAATATTATTTTTCGACAACCCATGTCCAATGTTCGTTATTACGTTCACGAATTTCTTCAAGACCAATATCTGCCATATATGCAGCATCTTCAGCATTTTTAGCTCTTCCAATACCTGCTTTAAGTTTAATACCAATTTCATCATTGATTTCAACAAGTATATCTTTTATTTCCTCTTCGGATAATCCGTTACATGGAGACATGAAATTATCCCCACCAATGAAGAATAATAATGCTCCTTTTTTGATTAATTTTGTCATTAAATAATGCTGAGCTTTATTAACCATGAAACTGGTATCAAAAGCCGATTCAATATCTGTTAATGTTTCAGTTACACTGTTAATATCTATATGTGCTGCCTGAACATAACTGTCTTCAGGGGAAACCAAACTGTCAATAGCTAAAATTTCTTTTCTTTCTGAAGATTGTGCTCCTCCCTTATTTTGAAGAGCAATAGTAGCTAATTTTTGAGCTTCATGCGGAGTTTCTGCTGCTCCAACACCCATACTTACAGTTATAGGGTACCTGTTTTTAATAGATCTTTGAATTCTTGAATGATCTTCCTCATTTAATCCGTTTGAAATTGCAAGCAAATTATCAAATCTGGTGAAGAAAACCAAACCTTTCTTATTACCAAAGTGATTGTTTAAATCAGCAAACAAACTTGCCTGCAACATCTGTAAATCAGACTCTGTACGTGGCCTTGGCGTCACTGTCCAAGGACCATAATTGTCAATTTGTATTAACGTCATTTGTATCATTACACTACCGCCTATTCCTCAACATTGATATCCAAAATTTTTCCAGCTAAATTAATTTTAGCATCTAAACTATCCATTATAGTATTTGTAAGTATTACTTTATTAATAATTTTGTTTATGCTACTTTCCAATTCACTGTCTTTTTCATCAATAATAATTACATCCAAAAAATCTTTGTAGAACTCAGCAACCCCTAAAGATGACACTTCTATGTTTAATGCTTTCATAAACTTTGAAGCCGGACCGGAAAAAGAATCATTACCAATAATTGGAGAAACAGCAACTACATATTTATTTTTGAGAGCATCACGAACTCCATCCAGGGACAAAATCGGCAATATTGAAGTGATAGGATTTGAAGGGCCAATTATTACTATATCCGAATCATTAATGGATTCTATCAATCCATCTGCAGGTGCCGTTTTTGAAAAAACAACATCAAGAACCTCAGGTTCACACTGGTGTTTGATTAAAAAATCATGAAATGCAAGTTCACCAATGTCAGTTATTATTTTAATATCGGAATTTTCGTTACTCATTGGAATAATTTTGGATTTAATACCCATTTGCTTAGATTGAATATCAACACTTTCCTGAAGAGTATATTTCTCCATTAAAAGTGTTTTTTGAATTTTAGTGGCTCTGTCAATATCTCCAATTCTAAGCAGTTCATGACATCCCATTTCTTCAAGTCTTTCATGAGTTATAAAGGTATCATCTTTTACTCCGTACCATAGCTCATCATTTATCATATCTGACATTGTATACAGTACAGTATCAATGTCTGCAGAAACATAAACACCCGAAAAGTAATCGTTTTCCAGAGTGTTCACAATAATCGTTAAATCTTTAGGGTCAACAATTTCTTTAATGCCCTGTAATAATTTTGGGGTACCTGTACCCCCTGATAAAATAGTAATCATAGTATTACTCCCTTATCTGAACACATCATATTCTTTTTGTCTTAATAATGGTTTGATATTCGATTTTTTATTCATTAAATGATTGAATGCAGTAAACCCAGATATAATAACTACTGGAAGACCTTCATCAGCCTGACCCATAATTAAAGAAGCAGCACTGGCTAATTCATCAGCAGTCGCAACTTCAGTGGTTTCCAGTTCACGACCATATAAATCTTTTTCACCAATTCTAACCCATAAAGGATCCATCCCTGAACATCCGATTGCAGTTCCAATAGCTCCAACTCTAAATGCTCTGCCCTGAGTGTCTGTAATAATAACAGCCAAATCTTTATTGAATTCCTCTTCAAGATATTCACGAATACCTCTTGCAGATTCATCAGGATTTTCAGGAACGGGAGTTGCAAATCCATCATCAACATTGGATTCATCAATTGCCGCATTTGCACATACAAAACCGTGGAGGGTTTCACATATTATGAAATTAGGACCTACCTTTATAACTTCATTTGAATTTTGAAGAATAGCTTCTACAAGTTTGGCATCCTTTTTGCAGATTTCAGAATATTCATATGCCTTATCGGAAGGCACAATATCATCCAATTTAATGATATTGCCTTCAGCCTTGGAAATTAATGTTTCTGCAATCAGTATTATGTCTCCGTTTTTAAGTTCATAATTCTGATTTATAACTGCATCTTTAATAATTTCGCCAACATTATCTCCGGATTCAACTAAAGGAATATCTTTTAAACCAATTAATTTAATTTCCATTGTATCCTCTTAAAAAAAAAAATAAAATTAAGGGTTATAAACATCAATAGTCCATTCCCCATCAAAAACAGCCGCACAAGAAGTTACAGGTTTTTTATATTTAGCAAAAGTACCCTTGTTAAAAATAAATTCAGCAGCATCGGATGCATTTTTAGCACTGAATTCAACAGAATCATGTACTTGACTTCCGTAAGTTGAAATAAAAACAGCTTCACCATAAGGTACTTCTTCAACTAATAATTTTTTATCATTAGCTATTCCAACATAGCACTTGTATTCCTCTTTTTTATTTGTGGATGTAACAACACCTGCAATTCTAGGAGTATGATAATCATCCTTCTCATAATCCATAGTAAGCAATGAATAAGCTATTGCATCCTTGATATTCATTCCTAAAGATATTTTATCAGCAATTACATCGGTGTGAGAACCGTTGGATACAATTGCAATATCACGAACAATACGAAGACAATTATATGTAATATATGTATTTACATAAATATCCTTTTCAAAACCTTCTTTAGGAACAATAGATGCTCTTGCATCAAATTTTAAACACTTCCTGTTAGGAAATGACCTGCTGGACACCCTGTAGGCAGCAAAAGGTTTACCATCACTATTCATCCCAATCGATAAAATCCTTCCAGTATACATAAAAATCTCCCTAAATTTAATTAAGCTGGACTCCGAACAGCATCTTGGACAGAAACACCATTAGGCGTAGTAATAATAATTTCACCCGGTTTAATGGAGACCTGCCCTTCATCAATTACTCGCGCCTGAACACCTATGGCACTATTTGAAATAGCATCAGACCTATCAACACCGTTAACAGTAACCTTATGCAAATTAGCAACAGGGACAATATAATATTCAGAATCACCTGAAACATCAGTTACATTAGGTTTTCCAGTTCCGACATCGGTAGCATCTGAAGGCATGTCAGTTGCTGAAAAATTACTTGTTACAACAAGAAAAATCATTATTGTAAACAAAATATCAATAAATGGAACTAAATTGATATTAGGTTTCTGATCTAGAAATTTCTTCTTATATGATTTAACATCAATTGTCATAAAAACCACTTATTGTCTTAATTTACTTTCTGTAATATCTGCGTTGACATTACATTTTTCCAAAATAATATTTGAAATACTTTTATCCAACATACTTGGTTTAAACGAAACCTTAATATTAGCATATGGGTCAGAAATCAGTCTGGTATTAACAACACCTTCAACTTCCTGAAGTGCATTAATAGCACATTCAACATTGGCTTCAACTCTTACTTTAACAACAGCAAAACCCCAATTGGTCATTTTTGTAGCTAATTCAATTTTATCCATTTCAACTTCAATAAGACTTTGAATATAAGTGTAAATCGGAATGAGAATAATAGCAACCAAAAGTCCCATAATTGTGGTAGTTAGAGCAATATAAATACCTTCTGCCATAGCTGCAGAATTAGGATTAACACCTAATGATTTAAAAGTCAACCAAATACCAATAACAGTACCTATCAATCCTAAAAATGGAGCAATTTCAGTTATGGTTTTAATGGTATCCAATCCTTTAGTCATTTTTGCAACTTCAACAATGAAAATCTGCTCCATACTTTCTTCAACTTCAGTTTTATTTTTATAACCAATCTTTAAAGTTTCAGAAATTATCCTAGAGACAGGATTTTTAAAATTATTAATTTCCTTTAAAGCCTCAACAGCCCCACCCCTCTCCATGGATGCAGTTACAACACCAAAAATTTCCGTAGTATCAATGCGACTAATTTTTTTAAGGTACATAATTTTTCTAATAGAAATAATAAGACCATAAATACCTACAAAAAGGATTATATAAGTAATAATTCCTCCTTGAGAAAATATGTCCATCATACCCTCGAAAATTTGTGTAAAATATTCGACAATCATAATTTATCCTCTACAAAAATTATATTAAAAATGATTTTATAAGGATAATATATTTTTCCATATACTTAAAAATAGCTATTTAAAAAAAAATTAAATTAATGTTGTCTGAACATCTTTAAGTTTGGCAACAGTTGACCAGGATTTACGAACGAAATCCGGCATTTCATTATAGGAATAATTTGACAGGAATTTTTTAGTGGTTGGATCGGAAGGATATCCTGAACCAATACCCCCCATATCCTCAAAAGGTTTATTTAATTTGGAAATAGCATCATCCCTTGTTTGTTTAGCAATTATGGATGCTGCACCCACTTCCAAATATTTGTCATCGGCTTTATGCTCTGCTTTAACATCCTTTCCTGTTGATTTTTGAAGTCTGTCCTGGTATCTCTGGGATTTAACATCAACGGCATCAACAATAGCTTTGTCAAAATCAAGTTTTAAAAGTAATTCTTCCATTCCTTTTCTTTCAATTTCATTTAAATTAATCCCACTGGCTCTTAAATCATCAATATCTCTGGCAGAATAAATAACAACATCCCATTCAAACATGTTTTTGAGTTTTCGAGATAGAACCTCACGCCTGGCAGGAGTTAATCTTTTTGAATCTTTAACACCCATGTTATCCAGGACATTTTTCATTTTTTCCGGAATAACAACACCAGCTATAACCAAAGGGCCTAGAACAGACCCTCTGCCAGCTTCATCAATACCTAAAACATCCATTTTAATCAAAAAAAGTAAATATGAAATAATTAATAAAAATTATTTCATTGCTCTTAAACGTACTTCAGGTTCTAATGCAAGAGGTTCAGCAGCAACAATTGCAGTACCTTTGGCAACAACAGTCATTGGATCTTCAGAAATTTCAACAGGAATAGATATTTCATCAAAAATTCTTTCTTTTATACCCCTGAGTCTTGAACTTCCACCGACTGCTACAGAATTGTTGTAAACCCCCATCATTAATTCGGGAGATAATCTTTCCAAAATAATATTCAGGCCGTCAACGATTTCCTGCATGAACGGTTCAACAGCATCTGCAACAAGCATTGAGTCAATAACAACCTTTTTAGGTCTGTTTGTTTCCAAAGATTTACCTATAATTTCAACACTTAAATTTTCAAGCTCTTCGGAACAGTGAACCATACCTACTTCCATTTTTGCAGATTCCGCATCATGAATACCAATTGCTACATCATATTTTTCGGCTACAATTTCAACTATTTTATTATCGATGTCATCTCCACCGCATCTGACGGTTTCAATATCATTAATACCACCTAATGAAATGATTACAATATCAGTTGATCCTGCTCCAATATCAATAACCATAGTACCATTAGGTTCAGCTATAGGAAGACCGGCACCAATTGCAGCTGCAAGTCCTTCACTAATCACCAAAATATTCTGAGCACCTGCTTTTCTTCCGATTTCTTCAGCAGCATTTTTTTCTACTTCAGATGCATCACCAGGAATACCAATTACAATTCTTCCAACAGTTTCCCCCTCATTAATACCAATTTGCATAGCTTTAATAAGTAAAGCCTGTGCCTGTACAACGTTTTCAATAACACCTTTTTTAAGTGGTCTTACAGCTAGAATATCTTCAGGAGTTCTACCCAACATTTTTTTAGCTTCTTCACCAACAGCTAAAACTTCAGCAGGATCATCTTTTTTAACTGCAACAACAGATGGAATTTGATATAAATC
>CADBPS010000122.1 GCA_902796575.1 uncultured Methanobrevibacter sp.
ACATTCAAAGAACCCCTACCATTAGAAATAGAAACATTATATTGTTTACCACCAACACTAACAGTAACAAAACCATTAACAACATAACCCGTAACATCAGCAGTCACAACAATATCATAAACGGCATTCTGACCAACAGAAATATTAGATGCTTTTGGAGTAACAGCAATCTCCCTGATGTCAACCTTATTAACAACAACTTTAGCTTTACCAGTTACATTAAAGCTATTAAATGTGTCATCACCAGCATAACTAACATTTATAGTGTAAGATCCTTCAGCTAAATTGGAAATGTCAACACGACCAATGCCATTTGATATTGATACATTTTGTTCCTGTTTATCAATTTTTATTGTAACAAAACCATTAACGACATATCCGCTTGTTCTTGAAGTTATATTAATAATATAGGAAGCATTCTGACCAACATAAATAGGAGTAGTAACAACTTTAACATCAATATTGTTAATATCAACCTTGTTCACGGATACCTGTGCAGTAGTGTTTTTACTGGTAGGATTAAAAGTATCATCCCCAGTATAGTTAACATCCAAAGTATAAATTCCATTACTGAGACCAGATACATTTAAATAACCTTTATTATTATATATAGGAACAACATACTCCTTATTATTTAATTTAACAGTGACTGAACCATTAACAATGTAACCAGTTACTTCAGGATTTAAAACAATGTCATAAATAGCATTCTGACCAACAGAAATACTAGATGATTTTGGAGTAATAACAATATCAAAGATATTTACTTTATTAACATCAACTCTAGCCTTATCAGTTACGTTAAAACCATTAAAGGTATTATCACCCGAATAGCTAACATCAACAGTATAAGAACCATTAGCAAGACCAGATACATTTAAAGAACCCATACCATTAGAAATAGGAACAACATACCCATTATTATTTAATTTAACAGTAACCGATCCATTAACGACATAACCAACCTCACCGGCAGTCACAACAATATTATAAACAGCATTCTGACCAACATAAATGGAACTTTTTTGAGCAGATACCTCAATGTTTGCAATGGAAACTTTATTAACTGAAACAGGCGTAACTTTCATGATATACATAGCATTATACATATCACTGCCAGCATAACTTACATCTGCAGAGTAAATACCTTCAGGTAAATCAGAAATTGCCAAATAACCTATACCCTCAGTAATAGAAACATTATATTCTTTATTATTAACCCTTACCGTTACAAAATCATTGAAATCAAGGTCATTATTTACAGTTATATTAATAGTATAATTAGCACTTTCACCAACGAAAATAGAACTTTTTTGAGCAGTTATATTAATATCCAGAACATCAACTTTATTAACGTTTACTGAGGTAACACGAGTCTTATTATACTCATTGAATGTACCATCATTATCATATGAAACATAAACAACATGATTACCTGCATTTAAATTTGACAAAATAAGTGAACCTTTACCATTAGCTATGGAAACATTGTACATTTCACTATCGACATATATAGTAACGTACCCATTTACAATGAATTTGCTAGACATCACTTCAACATTTAATACTGCATCTTCACCAACATATATTGATGATCTTTCAGGAGTTACAACAATACCTGTAATACTAATAACACTGACATTAACTTCTCCAACATTAGTTAAATTGGAACTGTAAAATGTGGAATCGCCAGCATATGTAACATTAACGAAATAAGTACCATTTTGTAATCCTGAAACAGTAAGTGAACCTTTACCATTAACAATAGAAACATTATAATTCTTGCCATTAACTTTTACAGTAACAAAACCATTTACAATATAGTCTGACTCATCTGGATTGACATTAATTGTGTAAACAGCATCTTCACCAACTAAAATATTATTGGAAGTTGGAGTAATGGAAATTGAAGTTCCAACTTTTTTAACACTAATATTTCCTTTATTGATAATTTTAAATTCATTGAATGTATTATCCCTTGCATAAGTAATATTAACTGAATAATTACCTTCGTATAAACCAGAAACACTGAATGAACCATTACCATTAATTATAGAAACATTATAATTCTTACCATTAATACTCACAGTTACAAAACCATTAACAACATAGCCATCGTTAGCAATTACAGTAATATTGTAAACGGCATCCTGACCAACAAAAATATTATTGCTATACGGAACAACATTAATCTCTCTTATATTCACATTACTGGAATTTATAATGTATTTGTTACTAACAGTGAATTCATTAAACGTTTCATCTCCACCATATATAACATCAACAAAATATTCGCCTTCAAGTAAACCTGAAACATTAAGTGAACCATTTCCATTTACAATTGATACATTATAGTTATGATTACCAACCTTTACAGTAACAAAACCATTAACAAAATAGTTACTTTCATTAGCAACTACACTAATATTCAGTATAGCATCCTTTCCAACCAGAATATTCTGACGATTCGAAGTAACGGTAATTTCTTTGATATTTACTTTACTGACAACAACATTAGCTTGATTAAAGACACTATAATTATCGGATGCTTCATCACCAGGATAATAAACATCCACATAATAAGAACCTTTAGTAAGACCAGGTACAGATAATAAACCTTCACCATTAGAAATAGAAACATTATACAGTTTGTCAGTAATATTAACAGCAACATAACCATTAACAACATAGCCAACAGCATCAGCAGTTACAACAATATCATAAACCGCATTTTGGCCAACGAAAATACTATTATTACGAGCAGTAACTGTAATATCCCTAATAGCTAATTTATTTACTTCAACTTTAGCCAGATTGGTTACACTATAATTATTAAATATAGAATCCCCTGCATAATCAACATCTACAAAATACTCGCCTTTAGGTAAATTTGAAACAGTAAGTGAACCTTTACCATTAGATATGGATACATTATAATCCTTACCATTTACAGTTACGGTAACAAAACCATTAACAGCATAACCTACCTCTGCAGCAATGATATTAATATTGTAAACAGCATCCTGACCAACAAGAATAGAATTATTAGTTATCTCAACTTCAATGTCACTGATATCAACTTTATTGACAGTTATATTTGTAGCATCAGACTTAGACATGGAGTTAAATTGAGCATTACCACCATAAACAACATCAACAGAATAGAAACTAGCTTCCAAGTTAGAAACAATGAATGAACCAGTATTATTAACAATAGAAACATTGAATTCTTTATTATTAATTTTTACAGTGACAAAGCCATTGACTTTATAGTCGGATGAATTTGGATTAACGGTAATATCAAACATTCCTTCTTGCCCAACAAGAATATTTTGATTTTGACAAATCACACTAATATCATCGATGTCAATTTTGTTAACCTGTAAAATTGCAGAAACAACATTTGATTCAAGGTACTTACCATCACCATAATATTTGGCAATAATAGGATAGAAACCACTTTCCAAATCATAAATAGTTACACTTGCATATTCACCATTAATAGGAGCAATATAATCTTTATCATTTATATTAACAATTACATTTCCAGTTGAGTCATTTGCATCTAATTTAATATTAATAGTAGCCGAATCACCAACATTGATAGAATCTAAATATAAGCCTGTGAGATTTAAAATTTCAATGTTTATATCATTTTTAATTACATTAAACGAAACATGAGCAACATTAGGCAAGAAATTTACATCCCCTTCAGCATATACCAAAACATTAACCGTACCCTCTTTGGTGAAACTTCTACTTACATTATAATTATCAACATAAGTATCAAAAGTCTCCACATTACCAATAACATATCTGATAGGACTACCAACATAACCTTCAGAAGAAGAAATTTTAATATTAATAAAATCATCTACAGCAACAAATGAGGAGTTAACCGAAACAGATAAAGGCAGGGATATTCTATTTATAGTGAAATATATTGTAGGACTTACACAAGGATAAATGGTCATATTTTCATCCCCATAACCATCATATTTCATAGTTAGATTATGCTCACCTGCATTATTTAAGAGTATTGTATTCAAAGTACCCATCGCATTAGTAACATTCATATCAGCCAAATATTCATCATCTACATATATATGTACTGTCCCATTTATAGGAATAGCTGCCTGACCCATTTTAGATGAAACCAGAATAGCCATAATTGATATGGGACTATAGTAATCAAAACTATATGAACTTAATAACGGAGTAATGGATGCAGTATAACCTCCAGAAAATCCTGTAACCGAATTTGAAAATCCGAAATAATAATCATCTTCATTGTGTAATGCAGTAACATTATATGTTGTTTCTGATTTTGGAATACTGTATGCTAAAGTACCATTAATATCTGTTAAACCACTAACAGAATTTTCTTGTCCGTTTTTATTGTTTCTTATAATAATAGTGATATTTGTATATGCCAAACGGGAATTATAATATAAACTTGAAGGATCAATCTCATCTGATGGGATAATATCACTATCACCTGTATTATTCACATTAAGGCCGTCCCAATAAGTTACATTATTAACTTCAATATTGTTGGAGGTAGTCCAAATAGCATTTAAGAAATTATCTGCAGCATATACTGTAGCACTAACATTGAAAGACTGTTCTTCCTCTTTGGTTTCAATTTCAATACTAGAAATATTAGCTTTATTTTTTAAGAATGAAGAGTCCTTAATATACATTGATGCGAAATTGAATATAGCAGAACCTGAGTATGCTTTGTTACCTGTGAAAATTGATTTTAAGATATTACCAGAACCTCCCCAGTAAACAGCCCCACCTGAAGAATTAGCAGTATTATTAAGTAAAGTACAATTGTTTAATTCAAAATCTGAACCTAATAAATAGAATGCACCACCAGAAGTAGCAGTATTGTTAATAAACGTGATATTATTCATACTACCATAGTGTCCTATCCAGTAAACAGCACCACCCGAAATGGCACTGGAATCCGATAAAATTGAATTATTAAATGATAAGTAATTACCTTCAACGAACAGAATTCCACCGCTGTTTGAAGCATTAGCACCAGAAAATTCGACATCAAGCAAATTACCATTACCACCAACCCAATAGATAATACCACCATTTGCAGCAGAAGAACCGTTAAAAATGGAATCTTTCATGACCCCATCATTACTTAACCAATAAACACTACCACCGTTCTCAGCACTATTATTGACAAAACTTGAATTGTAAACTGTACTGCTTGAAAATCCACCCATGAACAAAGCACCACCATCGGAAGATGCTTTATTATCAGTGAAATTTACAAAACTAATATTGGCACTATTAGCTGTCCAATACAAAGCACCACCTTTCAAAGCATTATTACCCGTTAAATTAACATCATATAAGGTACCATTTAAGCTGACCCATGAAATAGCACCACCATTACTGAAAGCAGTGTTGTTGACAAAATAAGAATCATACAATTTACTATATTGACCGTCGAAATAGATAGCACCACCATCAGTAGCTGCAGTATTATTCAAACAGTAAATATTATAAACATTACTAAACGAACTTACAAAATAAATCGCACCTCCTGCGGCACATTTAGCATTACAGTAGCTAATATTCAAATCATACAAAGTAGATGAGTCACCGATTAAATATATGGCACCACCATTATTGCCTGCATTAATATCAGTGAAATTGGATTCATAAATTTTACAATTGCCTGCTATCAAAGAAATAGCACCACCATCAATAGTAGCATTGATATTATTAAAATCAAGATGAGACATATTTGTGTTACTACCCGTCCAATAAATAGCACCACCACTATTATCTGATGAACAATTAGTAAAGGTAATGTTAGTTAAGTCACAATTGCTTGCGGAAGAATAAATACAGCCTCCATTGGCATCACTAGTAACATTATCAAACTTCATATTTTTAAACCTAGACCTATCACCAGTCCAGTAAATGGCACCACCGCTAGCACCACTGTGAATAACATTTCTAAATATAATTGTATCCAATAAAGCATCATTACCTGTCCAATAAATAGCACCACCGGAATTTAGAGCTGAAACATTGTCAAAAATAATATCATTGAAATAAGCATCAGTACCGGAACCATATATTGCACCACCCATAAGTGAAGTAATATTATTGAAAGTTAATTTGGTAAAATTGGCATTAATACCTGTCCAGAATAAAGCACCTCCTGAGTTAGTAGCATTAATATTATTGAAAATCAGATTGTATAATTTACCATAAGATCCAGTGGAATAAATAGCACCACCAGTATTAGCAGTACAATCAGTAAAAGTAGAGTTAATGATTATAACATTATTACCTACAATATATAATACACCACCTGTAGTAGCAGTAGAATTAATAACATTTAAAGCATCAAAAATTACATTATTACTCTGACAGTATATTGCACCACCAATACTAGAACTTGAATTAGTAATATTTATATCATAAACATAAAACTCATTACCATCACAATAAATAGCACCACCACTACTATTAGAAGAAGTATTAACAAGATTAATATTAGACATATTAACATTTGCACCTAAAGAGTATAATACTCCACCACTCAAATATGCATATGAATCAAATACAGACATATTAGTAATATATAAATCTAAACCTACACTATACAAAGCACCACCAAAACCACGATTCGACTTAGTACCATTTATTGTGATATTAGTTATATTAAGATTATTTCCTGTTGAATATATTGCACCACCATCATTAACAGAGGTAGAATTAATAATAATAGTATTAGTTATATTACAATCATCACCATAAATATAAAATACTCCAGCTTCACCACTAGTGTTGATATTAGTAAAGTTATTATAATTAAATGAATTATTAGTATTTAATGCAATACTACCTTTTTCACCACTTGTAATATTAGTAAATGTATTATACATAAAAGTATTATTAATACCTTCAGATAATATTGCACCATACTTGTTAGTAGAACTAACATTAATAAAAGTATTATTATTAAAAACATTATTAACACTGTTAATCGATAAAGCTCCAACATCACCATTAGAGTAACAATTGGTAATAGTATTATTAATAAAATTCATATCAGTAGTAGTGGTATAGCAAACACCACAATTAACAGTAGCATAACAATTATCAAAAGTATTATTAGTTAACGTACAAACATCACCAGTAGTATAGATGGCACCACCATAATCACTATGAACATTGGAAAAGTTATTATTATCTGCAATAACAGTACCTAAGTTATATATTACACCACCGTAACCTGATGCATCTGAACTAATAGTCCGACACTTGGAAAATGTATTATTGAAAAGCAAAAGATGACCCTCATTAGAAAAAAGACCTCTTGAATAAACACCTATAGCACTATAATCATCTACAATATTATTGGTGAAATTACAATTCACATTAGAAGTTAACTGGAATATACCATAAAGTCCCTGCATGTTAGTATTATAAAAATTTTGGAAAACATTTTTATTAAACACAACATTAGTGTTAGCAGACTGCAGAAATATGCCCGTATCATACGTAGAAACAGAACGCATATTAGAAAAAGTATTATTTTCAAATAATACAACAACATTGTTGAGATTAATACCATACTTATGGAATCCCTGTGAAGTATTGTCAAAAGTATTATTGTACACAACAGCATTAATCACATTATTAAATGCAATAAGCTCACGTGTAGATTGACTAACATTATTGTAACAAAACTCTACATCATTATCGTCATAAAAATAGAAATGAGCATAATTTCTAAGACTAGTATTGTAAACTTTCGCGCTGTTAAAATCACTTACATCTACTGAATTCCAGTAAGACCAATACCAGCTGGACCACAGATCATAGAAATAACATTCTGAAAAAATTATACTAGCAGTTGCACGATTATTTCCTATGAACCTAACAATATTATTAGTTTCACCACCACCACTAGCACAATTTGTAAAATTAACTTTATCTATATACACCTCTGAACCCTGAATGGTAGTACCGCCCCATCTGGCAGAAGTTGAAATATAAGAATTAGAAATATTTAAAAAACCCTTTGAATTAAAAACCATAACATTAGATGCCGTACGACCAGCATTCTTAGCATGCATAAAATTAAAAGTTGTATTATCAATATCAATATAATTAAAAAGATAACCATACATGGCCCAGAGATATGCTTCCCCTGGAACATCAGTAAAATTACAATCCTTAATTGTTAATATATCACCATTACGTGATTCAAACATTTGATAAAAATGATTGAAATTTGAGCCAATAATACTGAAGTTACCTGTCATGGCAGTACCGTAAACCGCACTTGACTGGAAATTAAGATTAGAGCTGGTGGAAAAATTTGAATTTCTCACAGTAAAATTACATCCTCCTGCATGATAAATACAAAGTCCGACACAATCAGCTCGAGTATTACTCGTTGTGTCTAAATTATAATATTTGACCATATCCTTAAAAGTACATCCGTCTACAACACCATCATTTCCTTTCCAATAAATACCTGCACCCAGATACTGATAAGTAGCATAATTGCTAGTATCACGGTAATACAAACATCCGTTTTTAAAATTAACATTTGTAATAGTAACATCATCAGCATCAATATTGAATATACGTGCACCATCATTGGAAACAACATTCCCATTAATAGTAGTTAAACTGTCACCACCACTAATTGTATGATTATCACCAATTATTGTCAAAGGAGCATTAATCACAACACCAGATCTTAAGCTGACATCATTTACCTTATCATAAACATAATCTCTAGTTAACGTCAAAACGCCACCATTATTGATAGCATAGTCAACATCACTCTGTAAATCAGTAAATGAACCTTCACCTGCGGTCAATACTTCACTTGGTGAAGAATCATTCACCACCTCAACATTTGCAACCTCTGCGATTGCATCATTACTCATATCATTTGTTGATATCACTGTCTGATTAGTATCTTCAAGTGCACTCACACCATTTAGCAATACAACAAACAGTAATACCATTAAAAACAATATTACCCTATTTTTGTATTTTTTTGAAATCAAACTACCATTACCTCCAAGAATTTGCCCAATAATAATATTTTATGAAAAATATTCAATTATACAAGTATAATTTAATCATTTGCATATTCAAGGGACCGATATATAAACTATTTTATAACAGTATAATAACTAATATACTGGTATATTTTATGTATAATACTAATATATATACATTATCATAGCTATTGAAAAAAAATTAAGTTAAGTGCTCTTTTTTCTTTTTCATACATATATATATATTATATTTGATAAAATGTTGGAATTTTTGATATTAAAAAAAGAAATAGATAATGAATCTCAAAAACAGTTCTATTTAAAAGAAATATTATGAATATATGTGCTGACACCATAATTTTATTGGAGAAATTCGGGATATTAGTCAGAAAAAGACTCAGATTATTGCAATTATTAAAATTGATTTGATGTAAAAAGTGTTAGCAGCTAATAATAGCTACTGAAAGATGAATCGCTTCAAAAATACACAATTATATCATGTAATGCAAATAAATCAAAAAGAAAAAAAATAAAACAAATCAGAAAAAAATTGAAAAAAAAATATTCGCTTAACAACATTGAATTTTAAAAAAGATTAAAATCCATTAAGTAACAAAGCAATATCCTCTCTTGAATAACCTAAGCGAGGAAGGAGATTTTTAACACTTTCATTTTCAGGTATTTCCCCTAAATCTTTCCAGTGTCTAAAATCATTGTTCAGGATACTGTTTATCAAAAGCTGAATTGTGATTAAATCATCACTCTTAATTGCGATAAAAGCATCTTCATCAAAAAAAATCCCATCGGGATCAATCAATGTTAATTTCCCAGTTTTGTCTTTTTTTACTATAGCATTATCAATTTTATAAGACATAATAACCCCTACATTTTTCTAACTAATTAAACATTTAATTATAATAATATTTAAAATTTAACTTTAAAAAGGTATTGTTATTCACAAACCGGCACTGCGATAACTGAGATTAAGCTAATAATCAATGCAGGTTAATGATTATTTCTACAATACGATTAATTTAAATACTATCCATTAATTGATTTATACCCATTTTCAATAGCTTTTAAATTTAAATCATGAAACTTTTCATGTAAATTATTTTTCATAGCTTTAATTACAGATTCTTTAGATAGCGGAAAATTATTATCTGCAGTTACAGCCCCTAAAAGAACCATATTTAAAGATAATATATTACCTGCATCCAGTGCCAAATCTGTAGCGTCAACCGGAAGCACATAAGTGTAATTTTCCTTCAATACGCTGGTGATTAAATCAACACTTGGATATGAAGCATCCGATGAAGAAGGAATTATTGGATGAGTATTATAAACTATTTTTGTATCTTTATTTGCTTTATGAATTCCTCTTATTGTTTCTATCGGTTCAAATGAAAGCAGCATATCTGCTTTTGTATCAGGAATTATTGAACTGTTAAAGTCGCCTATTCTCAGTTCCGTTGAAACAGAACCTCCTCTTTGAGACATTCCGTGGATTTCACTCATGACCACATTCAGCCCCTGATTCATTGCGGCCTCACCGATAATAACAGAAGTTTTAATAATTCCCTGACCTCCGACACCGCAGATATAAATATTGTAACTCATTTTCCCACCTCCAGGGCACCATATTTACAAACCTGAATACATACACCACATCCGTCACAGCTTGATGAATCTATAGTTATTTTTCCGTCAATTTTTGAAATAGCCGGACATGCCAGTTCATTTACACATTTACCGCATCCGTTACAGTTTGGTGTGTTCACTTTAACAGGAGGTTTTTTAGCTAAACCTTTAATTAGTGTACATGGTGCTTTTGATATTATAACTGCAGTATCTTCACGATTTAAAGCTTCCACATATGTTTTAACAACCTGTTCAAGATTAAATGGATTTATTACCCGTACATAATCTACTCCACATGCCAGAGCCAGTTTGCGGACTGAAATTTCAGGTGCTTCACCGCCCATTCCATCAACAGGAATACCTGGATTTGGCTGGCCGCCCGTCATTGCAGTTATTCTGTTGTCAAGTATTGTCAAAACAAAATTGTGCTTGTTGTGAACCGCATTTATTAAAGGTGCTATTCCGCTGTGGAAAAATGTTGAATCTCCAATGAAGCTTGCAACTTTCTGGTCCGTTGACACAGAAAATCCGCAGCCGTCACCGACACTTGATCCCATGGATAAAAGATAATCCGCTGCATTGTAAGGAGGATTTATTCCTAAAGTGTAGCATCCTATATCTGATGCAAAAATAACATCCGAGGTTTTAAGTCCCAATTCTTCAATAGCTTTGTTTATTCCATAATACATTGCTCTGTGAGGACATCCTGCACATAATACAGGGGCTCTTGACGGAATACTTTCACTTAATTCTTCCAGTGACTTTGTATGCACAACACTATTCTTATCTTTAAAGTTTAAAATTTTGTTAAATCCCATTTCAACAATATCCGAGTTGAATTCACCGCATTGAGGCAGTGTTCCATCCAGTTTACCATGGACAACTACATTCAGTTTTTCACGTCCTATAATAGCCAGTATTTCTTTTTCCATTACAGGGTCAACTTCTTCGACAATGAAAACTTCTTCAAAATCCTTTAAAAAATCTGCTGCCTTTTTGTCGGGGAAAGGATAGGAAAATGATACCTTTAAAATATCAATATCTAATTCATTATTCTTGACCACGTCATAGGCATAATTAAATGCACTTCCCGAGGCAATTGCACCATATTTTTTATCGTCTGAGAATTGGGTAATTTTATTGTAATCCGATTTATTTGCAATATTATTTACTTCACTTATCTTTTCACATAATCTTTCATGCATATCTCCTGCAAAGGCAGGTACCGGAACATATTTGGAAGGGTCTTTTATAAAATGCCCTTTTTTCCAGTGGAAATCGCCGCTGGAGGAATTGTCTTTTACATCACCGAATTCCACTACCCCCCTCATGTGAGAAACTCTTGTAGTTGTTCTGACGATAACAGGCAATTTGCATTTTTCAGACAATTCAAATCCGTATTTAACCATGTCTTTTACTTCCTGACAGTTGGAAGGCTCCAATACAGGCACGTTTGCCAAACGGGCATAATTACGTGTATCCTGTTCATTTTGAGATGAAAACAGGGATGGATCATCAGCCACAAGTATAACCATACCTCCATTAACACCGGTATATGCTGTGGTCATAAATGAATCACTGGCCACATTCATACCTACATGTTTCATAAAAGTAAATGTTCTAAGTCCCGATGCCGCCCCGGTTGCCGCCACTTCCATCGCAACTTTTTCATTTGATGAGAATTCAAAGTATATGTTTGCATCCTTGGCAAGCACAGACAATATATTTCCTATTTCTGATGATGGAGTTCCGGGATACGTTGCTGCGACTGATACTCCTGCTTCAATAGCTCCTCTAACAGCAGCTTCGTTTCCAAGTAAAAACTGCTTTTCACCAGATTTTCCACTAACTAATTCTTTTAGATTCATTATATTTTTCCTCAAAAAATAATTATTAATATATAATGGTAAGTTCAAAATATAATATAAATTTATAGTTGTATTCCAACTAGTCTTATATTAATATGGGAGATAAGTTGATGATTAAAGTTTATGTTTCCAGATTCAATAGGCAAAGTGACAGCAAACCTCACATGGAGTGTTATGAAATTGAAAAAACACCCCAGATGAAGGTTTTAGATGCATTGCAGGCTATTAATGAGAAATATGATGCAGATATCAGTTTTAGAAGTTCCTGCAGAGCAGGTCAGTGCGGGTCATGCGGTATTTTATTTAACGGAAATGGTGCCCTCGCCTGCCAGAAGGAAATTAAAGACAATGCCCGAATTGAACCTTTAAATTTTCCGGTTATTAAGGATTTAATTGTAGATAGAAGCGAAATTGAAAATAAAGTTAAGAATCTGCACCTCAACCTGCACTCAGATGAGAGAAAAGACCTGGATAAAAGTTTAACCAAAGATAATACTAAAGATACAAAAAAATTAAGAAGCTGTATTGAATGTTACTCATGTCTTTCAACATGTCCTGTTGTTAATATTGCAACAGAGGAATTTGGAGGACCTTATATTATGAGATACATTTCCAAGTTTGAAAGTGATCCCCGTGAAGATTTCGACAGGCTGAAAGAAAGTCTGGATGAAGGATTATATAACTGTACAAGCTGTGGAAAGTGTCTGGCAGTTTGTCCTAAAAATATAAATACATTTGGAGATGCCATTGAAAAAATGAGGGCTGTTGCCTGCGATAATAATTTAGGTCCTCTTCCGGAGCATGTCGGATTTAGAAATAATATTGAAAAAACCGGCCGTTCAGTCAGCTGTAACGGAGAAAGTTTTATCAGTCAGGTTGAAAATTATAACGGCTCAAAGATTGCTTTATTTACTGGCTGTATGCTGGACAATAAGTTGCAGAGAATTGGGCATACCCTGCTTGAGGTTCTTGAAAAAAATGATATTAAAATTGATGTTCCCGAAGGTCAGGTCTGCTGTGGCTCTCCTCTTTTAAGAACCGGTCAGAGAGATCTTGTTCGGTGTCTGGTTGATAAAAACAGAGAAATTTTCAAGGATTATGACATTGTTCTTACATTATGTTCGGGATGCGGATCCACACTTAAGAATAATCACCCCGAGTTCGGCTCAAAACTTAACGTAATGGATATCAGTGAATTTCTGGTGGACAAGCTTGATACGGACAAAATGAAGGAAGTGAATATGAAGGTTACCTATCATGACCCGTGTCATTTAGGCAGGGGACAGGGCATTAAAGACCAGCCCCGTGAAATAATCGAAAAAATTAAAGGTGTTGAATTTGAGGAAATGCTTTATCCGTGTCAGTGCTGCGGTGCCGGAGGCGGAATAAAATCCGGAAAACCTGAAATTGCAATGGAGCTTTCAAGAGAAAAAGCAAAAATGATAAAAGACACCGGTGCTGATGCAGTTGTTACAATTTGTCCTTTCTGCCAGCAGAATCTTCAGGACGGACTGGACAGCATTGGAGAGAATCACATTAAATCAATGCATATTTTGGAATTAATAAATGAGGCTTACAAATAGGAGTTGGTTAAAATAGGAGATGTTGGTGTAAGTGAACAGAGAGTTGTGGAAACAGCCCCCGTTAAAAATGAAGAAAATAAATCAGAAACAAAATCAACTTCAACTTCAGTTAAAAAAGCAAAATCAAGAGGTCATTCCCTAGCTATTGAAGATTTGCAGCAGAATAAAAAAGATTCAACAGACGAACTTGATTTATTCAAAAACAACATTTACATTGTATTTGTTGAATGTGAAACTGCAGGAAATGTCGGATTTCTTGCACGGACAATGGCTAATTTCGGACTTAAAAATCTGGTGCTGATAAACCCGACAACACTTACACAGGAAGCATACTACCAGGCAACACATGGAAAATACATCGTTGAAAATGCATTAATCTATTCAAGTTTGGATGAATTCTACCAGTCAAAAAAAATCGATTTTAAAATAGCTACAACAGGAGTCGCCGGCGGAAGCTATAATTTATCAAGAATACCACTTAAACCAGAACAATTAGGCGAAACTATTAATGTCAACAGTAAAATTGCAATACTTTTTGGAAGAGAAGGAAATGGACTTACAAACAAGGAAATTGAGGATTGTGACATATCCGTTTCAATTCCAACCGACCCGACATATCCTGTACTGAATGTTTCACATGCAGCTGCAATAATATTCTATGAACTGTTCAAAAATAAACATGAATACCCTGTTGAGGACCTGGTTGAAAGCACAGGTGTTGAAAAGGAATATCTCATAAATGACATGGTTGATTTAATCAACAGTCTGGATATTCCTGATCACAAGAAAAAAAATGGAATAAAAACATTCAGGAATATTATAAACCGTGCATTTATAACGGGAAGAGAAGCCCATACGTTGAAAGGAATTCTTAGAAGATTGAAAAATAAGATGGGATAATTATGAGAAAAATAAGTTTCGCCGAAATTAGTATATTTATTGTTAATAGAATATTTAACTGGAGGTTCTGGATAGCAAAGCTTACAAAAAAATCCGATTTGATTAAAAAAATTGTAGAAAAGATGTTATTTGAAAAGGATGAAATTGTAGTTATTCCAAATGCTATTAGTGTAAATAAAAAAATAGAAGCTGAAAATTCAGAATTTTTACCTTCGGAAGTAATAAAAGCTGTTGTTGAACGCTGCGATGATATTGTAATAATGAACAGCTGCCTGTGCAGAACATCAACAAACTGCCAGGATTATCCTCAGGATATAGGATGTATATTCCTCGGACCCACATCAAGAAAAATCCCTAGAAGCATATGCCGTGAGGCAACTGTAGAAGAAGCATTTGAACAGATTGACCGGGCTGATGAAGCCGGTTTAAGTCATATTATTGGAAGAAATAAAATAGATACAGTCTGGATGAATGTAAGGCCAGGTGAAGGTCTGCTTACCATCTGCCACTGCTGTCCATGCTGCTGTCTGTGGAAGGTCTATCCTAGTCTGCACAGCGACATAACCGATAAGCTGGAAAGGTTAAGTGGAGTATCCGTCGATTATGATCCGGATAAATGTAAAAGATGTATGAAATGTCTGAAAGACGTTTGTATGTTTCATGCAATCAGAAAAGACAATGATAAAATAGCTATTGATAATGATATCTGCAAGGGCTGTGGCCTTTGTGTTAATACCTGTAAATTTGATGCACTTACAATCACTTATGATGATGAAACCATTGATAATGTTGTTAACAGACTTGATAATTTAATAGAAATAGATTAAACTTATTTGTGTGATAAAATGACTATATTAAGCGATAAAACTATAAAAGAATATTTGAAAGAGGGAAAAATTGTTGTTGAACCTCTTTTAGATGAAAAACAAATACAACCATCTTCTATTGACATGCGATTAGGAGATGAATTTAAAGTATTTAAAGTAATCAGAAAACCTTATATTGACCCGAAAGATGAAGAGGACATAGCATCATACATGGAATCAACTACTGTAGGTGAAAGTGAAGCATTTATTATACACCCAAATGAATTTGCACTGGCTACAACACTGGAATATGTTAAAGTTCCAGATGACCTGGTAGCAAGAGTGGAAGGACGTTCCAGTATGGGAAGACTGGGTGTTACAATGCATGTAACAGCAGGATTTATTGATCCTGGTTTTGAAGGAAAAATAACCCTTGAAATATCAAATATCGGTGCAATGCCTGTTGCATTATATCCCGGCCAGAGGGTATGTCAGATTGTATTTGAAACAATGACAACACCATCACAATTGCCGTACGGGCATCCTGAAAGAAACAGTAAATATATGAAACAAATGCATCCTGAAAGCAGCAGAGTTAAATTAGATTATGAATTAAAAAAATAAATGGAAGTTAAACTATGAATCACGACAAAATGACAAATATAAGTGCAAAAAGAGGATTTTTATGGCCATCATTTGAAATTTATTCCGGAGTATCAGGATTTACAGATTACGGTCCTCTGGGAGCCAGCCTGAAAAACAATATAATGCAGAAATGGAGAAAACAGTATGTTTCAGGTGAAGGATTTTACGAAATAGAAGGACCTACAGTAATGCCAAAAGAGGTTCTCAAATCATCAGGACACGTTGACAATTTCACCGACCCGATGACCAAATGTGAAGAATGTGGAGAAGTATATAGGGCAGACCATATTATTGAAGAAAACATCGGCCAGGATGTGGAAAGTCTTGAAAACAGTGAAATGGATGAAATAATAATTGAAAATAATATAAAATGTCCTGAATGTGGCGGAGATCTTGCAAAGATATGGGACTACAATCTCATGTTTAAAACACAAATCGGAGCAAAAGGAAATAAGGTCGGATACATGAGGCCTGAAACAGCACAGGGAATATTCATACTGTTCAAACGTCTTGAAAGGTTCTTCAGAGGCAGACTCCCATTCGGTGCAGTTCAACTTGGAAAAGCATATAGAAATGAAATATCTCCAAGACAGGGAGTTATAAGACTTAGAGAGTTCACACAGGCTGAAGCTGAAATCTTCCTTGATCCTCAAGATAAAACAACTCCTAATTTCCCTCTGATAAAAGATGAAATTTTAACACTCTACTCACAGGAAGTTCAGGAAAATGAACTGGAACCTCTGGAAATTACAGCACAGGAAGCTTTGGATAAAGGTATTGTTGCAAATGAAATGTTAATATATCAGTTATACCTTGCCCGAAAATTTTTAAATGAAATCGGAATACCGAATGATGTTTTAAGATTCCGCCAGCATCTTGAAGGAGAAATGGCTCATTATGCACTTGACTGCTGGGATGTTGAAGTTAAAACAGACAAATACGGATGGGTTGAAATAATAGGAATAGCTGACAGAGGAGATTATGACCTGTCATCACATTCCAAATTCAGTAACGATGAATTATATGTGTTTAAGGAATATGATGTGGCAAAAAAAGTCAAAAAAACTATTGTAAAACCTAATTTATCCAAATTTGGTCCGGTATTTAAAGGAGATTCACCTAAAATAAAACAGGCTATTGAAGATGCAGATCCTGAAGATATTATAAGTTCACTTGAAAATAATGATACATACACCGTTGAACTGGACAAAACATATGAAGTGTCCAGAGATTTGCTTATCATTGAAGAAGTGGAAGAAGACATTACCGGTGAAAAAATAGTCCCTCATGTTATCGAACCGTCCTTCGGTATCGACCGTATTGTCTATTCGGTTTTATTACATTCATTTACAGAAACCGACAAAAAAGACTACTTTAAATTTTCAAAAGCTATTGCTCCAGTTCAAATTGGTGTATATCCCCTTGTTAAAAGAGACGGACTTCCAGAAATAGCTACTCAAATAAAAAATGAATTAAGGGAAGCAGGTTTTACCGTGGAATATGATGAGGCAAACACAATCGGTAAAAGATATGCAAGAGCAGATGAAATTGGAATTCCACTGGCTGTTACAATAGATTATGAATCAAAAGATGATAATAAAGTAACACTAAGGGACAGAGACACTGAAGAACAGGAAAGAATAGCTATTGATGAATTGAAAAATTATCTGGAAAATTATTATAAATAAATAATATGTCCACAATCAGATTTTAAAAGCAATACTTTTGAGCATCGAAAGTATTGCTCCTCTTTTTTAAAATCAATACACTTCAAATAACAGTTAATAATAAACCATTTTTAATCAGCCACATTAGAATTTTATTATAAAAGGAGATTTTGAAGATTTACTCATTTTGTTATTTTGTCACATCAATGAAATTTTCCCATATTTTTACCATAGCTAACGTATCAAGCTTACAGTATTCAAGTAAAGCTTTTCTTATTACTTTCTGTTCTTCGGGAGATTTATCTTTTAAACTCAGGAATGCTTTTGATGCCTCATCACCTTTATGTACCAGAAATAATTCATTATAATCCAGCTCATGATTATCCGGATATAATGCGGGCAGTACATATTTAATTGAATATGAACCTTTCATTTCTTTCGTATAATAGTCCCTATTTCTAAATGGAATCATCAAATCAACTATGTTACTGTTGAATCTGTCCATTTCAGGTTTTAAATCAGGATACATTTCTCCAATTTCTTTGTTGCGTGTGGCTTCAAAAGTTTTGTTGTAAACAATAACGCTGCCGTTTTCAGGCATATCTTTAATCACGCTTTCAGCAAAAGTCCTGATAATATTTTCATCTCCAACTTACGCCAAGAATTCCTTATGCTCCACAGGGGCTCCTTCCTCTTTGACAATATGTAATGAGTATTGGAAAGGTATCTGCTGATATGCCTTAGTTCCTTCAATTTCAGGAATCGCATATTGACATGATTCATAATCGATGAAATATAAAGGATATCTGAGAGTAGCCAAAAAAAATCTTCTACAGCTCTTTTATTAATTTTGGGTTCCCTGTCATTCAATTCAAATCAATTTGTTCCAAGTATTTTTTGTTAATTTTTTCGCTTTCCAAATCTTTGAATGATATTTTACCTTCATAATACTTTTTAAATTTAGATCTTTTTTGCATACCACCAATATCAAAGACATTAGGAGTGGGTAAATCTTTTGTACAGAATTGCCAGAAGGCACATGAATATGGATCAAAACAATGGGTTCCAATATCTTTATCAGGTTCATTGTCCCTGTCGTGCACTTCCATATAATTATTAATCATATCAATATTGGATCTTATTTCACCCTGTTTTTGCTTGGCAATATCAGTAATATCTTCAATGTTAAATAGCTGATTAATATCCAATTTTTTACTTCTAACATATTCGTTATTAATATAAACAATAGCTACTTTTTTTACATTAAAACCAAGATTAGATAATACAAAGTACTGATATGCTGCATCATCCACATATATGTCTTTAATTTTAGTAGAACTTTTAACTTCGTAAATTTCCACACCTCCAGAATCATTTTTTAGTATATCTACACTGCAGAAATTGTTATCATAAAGAAATGATGCTTCCGTAATAACATTTGCTTTATCTTTAAGTAACTGTTTTGTTTTATTAATCCTAATATTTGGTTTTTCATTAAAAGGAATATTAACATAATCTCCGAATAATCCTTTGGCAAGTTCACCAACTTCTCTTCCAGTTTCAAAAACAGATTCATTATTTCCTGCTACTGCGTTATCCTTTTTATATTCGCTTAGCCATAGAATCTTTTCACATTGTACACATTTACAGTAGCTGGATTTTGACAGGAATATGTTATTCATAATGTAACCTCATATAATGGTTTGTTATTTTTTTAATTATAATTTTCCTTTGATTTTTCCATATCAATATACTTATAATCAAATATCCTAATCACCAAATTTACAATTGTAACTATTCTAAGTTGAACTGTCCAGTGCTTTAAGAAGTCACACCAGTCAGGTGCACTGAACCGGATAAAAATCTAAGTATTTCAATGAAAATACAATTATTCAAACTTGTTATTTTTAGGCATAAGATTATCAAAACAGTTATTTTAACCAAATATCATGGGATAAATCTTATTTTTACTATTTACAATGCAAGTAGGTACTTACATTCAAAAAAATTTATATACGATACTATCCATACCAATATATGTCAATGATTACATTGAACTCCTCCCATCTTAGAAGACATAGAAGTTCATATCATATGACCTAGACTTTAGTAAAATGCAGTGGAAGAATTTAAATCAACCCCCCTCCATCTTCATTAAATTTTTCCGCTCAAGACTTATATTCGTGAATTTACCTCCAGTGCAAAAACACCTCACCTTCCAAGGTGAGGATTGATTGCACATTTAAAACAAAACTATTTTTAAGAATTAAACTACATCATTATTGCTGCATGAGAAATATTATTTTAAACATAGAACAAACATTCAAAAATAAGTAGACTTTAACAGATCAGCTTTTGATTTCTCATGAAATTTCAATTATACAAATATTACAAAAACAAAAATTATTGCTCTACGATAACTTTAACAATTAACAAAATATATAATTTCCATATCATCCCCATTTAGTTTCTTCAGGATTAGCAGTTTAAGAAGGAAATTGAAATATTTCCATACAGAATATATTTATTTAAAATCATTATTTTTAAATATAAATTAATAAGAACATTTATTTTAACCAAATATCATAGTATAACACTTATTTTTACTATTAACAATACAAGTAGGCACTTACATTCGAAAAAATTTATATATAATACTACCCATACCAATATATGTCAATAATTACATTGAACTCCTCCCTTTTAAAAAAACGTGGAAGTTCACATCACATGACATAGATTTTATAGTAAAGTGTAGTGGAAGAATTTAAATCAACCCCCCTCTCCTCCATCTTCATTAAATTTTTCCGCTTGAAACTTATATTCATGAATTTACCTCTAGTGCAAAAACACCTCACCTTTAAAGGTGGGGACTGATTGCACAGTTAAAACAAAACTGTTTTTAAGAATTAAATCACTATTATAATTGACGTGAAAAACTGCCATTGCTGTATGGAAACCTTATTTTAAACATTAAAAATAGGGGAATGATTTGAAAAATAGAATCAATAATTTTCATTTAAGGCTTTTCTTGTTATTCGAACTGCACCTGCACTGTGAACACGAACCACTGGATGTGTGTTATTTTCTGCAATCCATTCCAATTTATCAAGGTAGGGTTTTACACAACGGGGATTTTGCTTTCCAATTACCCTGAACATTTCAGGTGCTTCTATTCTAACTTTCTCTGCAGGGTCAAATATCATTTCGTAAAATATATCCAATTTTTCACAGAATAATTCAGGAGCATTTACAGCGATATTTTCACAGGCCCAGACAAATGCATGCCTGACATTATCTGACTTGTCATCTTTCATTTTCATTAATTTATCCATATATTGAATAACCAGATTTTTATCCGCCCTGCCTATTCTTCCTAGGGCATTGGCTGATCTTTGCCTTAATTTAGGATTTTCATTTTCCAGGTAAGAAACTATATCTTTAATATAGCATTCTATTTGCCTAGGATATTTTAATCCCATTTCCCCAAGAATCCACAATGCTTTTGCACTAACATCATCAGATTGAACTACCACGACTTATAGAAGTCATGGATTCCTAACATCGAGTTGAAAGGCAATCCCCGTTGTTCCAACGGTTTAAAATATTA
>CADBPS010000123.1 GCA_902796575.1 uncultured Methanobrevibacter sp.
AACACAAATTAACACCAAAAAAGTAATAATAATCTAATAATTTAAAAACAAAGAGTTAAAATAAAAAATCAACTTGACGACATTGTAAACACACCGGAACTCATATCTCCATATGTTTTGCCTGAAAAACAATTTAATCAAACTAAAAATTTCAATTTATTAACAAATGTTTTAAAGGATAGTGTTGTAATCGGTTAAACTACTGGGACTTCTGTCCAGGTCATGGTAGTTGAATATCTGCATATTCTTCTTTATCATCACAAAATATTCGAAATGGCACTATATTTATTGACAATGGGGTAATATTAAGTCTAATTTTTTTTCTGTTATTCTCGTTCATATATTAAAATTGCATCTTTTTTAATTCTATTTAAAAATTCTTTATTTGAAAATCTGGTGGTAATTAAATCGATTTTACAGTTGAAAGCATTTTCTAATTCTTCAAGCATGGAAAAATATTTTATTCCAACCAAATCTCCTTTTTCTATGATAAAATCAATATCACTATTGGGTGTGGCATTTCCTTTTGCATATGAACCAAACAGGCTTATACTTTCTATATCATACGATTTAGCTATTGGAATCACGATATGTTTGATTTCTTCTATAGCATAAATCATTCTATCACCAATTATTGTTAATGTTGATATGTTGTAAAATTTTGATTAATTTTTATTTTATTTGCCCTAAATATAATTATTTGGATTATTATGGAATTATAATCTATCCTCTCGAAATAGTATTTCTAATATATTCTCTGTGGTTGATGCAATGAATGAAAGTAAAGATGTTATAATATTGTGTATTTAATTTTGGATGTTGGCTTTAATTAGGAAATATACGAAATACAGTCTGTTTGTAAATGTGTATATATCATTGATTTTTCGACCAACAGGTTCCAAAATATTTAATTCTTTCATTTGGGCTAGAAAGTCATCTAAAATTTCATTTTCCACTTTTGATAATAAAGGAATAATGTCTTCTTTTTTAAATTTAATTAATTTATATTTTCCTAATTTAAATAGGATATTATCATAATTGTCATCTTCTATTAAATCCAATATTAGGCTAATTTGTTTTTTTCCAATTTCAATTGCAGCATTTAATATTCCTTTTAAAACTACTTCTTCTGTAATTATTCCATCTTTAATATTCCAAAATATTTCTTCTCCAATTTGTTGCATTGCTAATGGCATTCCCCAAGAATAATAAATCATTTCCTGCAGAGGCTTTTCATCTTTAAATTTAATATTGTTTTTTTCAAAATTTTCTATAAAAAATGTTTTAATATCTTCATCATCCAAATAATCAATTTCAATTATATGAAATATTCTTGAAAATGATGGATTGTGTTGAGTTAATTTATTAAAATTATCTCTGTAACTAACAAGTGTAAATGCAATAGGAACTTTTCTATCACTAAAATCTATTGTTTCTGATAATCCTTTATACCAATTTGGAAATTCAGATGTTTTTGAAAGTCCATTAATGTCGTCAATAATTAAGAATATTCCATCATAATCTTTTAATGAACTGCTGATGTTTAGTAAAAATTCTGAAAAATTATTTTTTACATCCCGAACAAAATCTTGTTTTTTTTCAAGGGAAATACCAACTCCAGGTAATTTTATTTCGTTTATGCTTTTGAAAAATTTTTCTATTATTATTTTACCTTTTTTAGTTTTATCCACTTCTTTGAATATTGTTTCTAATATTAATTGTATTAAATCGTCGATACTCTCTCGTCCTTCATTATTCAGATAGATGGGTAACATATGGAAATCCTCTCTACCTTATTACCTATGTACTTAACGAAGGAAGTTTTTCCCATACCTCTTTTTCCGATTACGAAAAAATGTTCTGGAATTCCTTGATTTATGATTTTGGGCAGGTATCTAATAATCTTGACAATATCCTCTTCTCTTCCTTTAAAATTGTCTGGTGAGACATGATGTCCTGGTTCAAAAGGACTTTCGGGAAAAATACTAGCATCCATCTGTTTGCTTCCTTTGCATAACTATGCGTATGTATAATTTTTATTAATGATAAATTTTTTCAATGAGTTCAGTTTTCATCAAGTTGAGCTTTTTTTGATTTTTATTTTAAAATTTTTGATTTGACTTTGGTAAGCAGTTTATGAGGATTGGAAAATACTATAATTTTCAGGAAAATTTTTCTTTGAAATTCAATTTACACTACAATAATTGCTTTTTAACATAGAAATTTTGAATGATTGACCCTCTTTATATTTTTCTTTTTAAATTTGAGTGTTGGCGAAAATTAAATTTTCTCCCCTTTAGTTAAAATTCACATTCAATAATCTCCATTGTACTTAAACACTACTTTATTTTTCTCAAACCAATTAAATGAATAAATTCAATTACTTCATATAAATTTAAACCCTTTTCTTTAGTAATATTGTATATGCGAATAGAATTGTATGCTGATGCAATTATAAACATTAAACCTTGAACATTTTTAAGTCCTCTCAGTGGCAGGTCATTGTAATGGTAAATTCGTCTAAATGTTCCATTTTGTGATTCATCCGTACTACTTCTATTTTTGTACTCTTTTTGACCTTCTGGCGTGTCCATTATCTTTTCAACTTCATATGATAACTCATGAAGATATCTCGTTATTGTTCGATGATTTGCTTCAGTACATTCAGACGAAATACTATTGTAATCTATTTAAATCCTTTTTTTGCAGTTTGAATTATGGGGAATGTCTATTGTCTTTTTTCTATTATGATTTATAATGCATTAATCTTAATTTAATTATTATCATCGATATTTTCATTAAAAAAAGTTGCTATGATTTGTGGTGTTTTTACATTTGAATACCGATGGTTATATGGTGAAGGCAATTTCATTTACATTTGGTGGTGTTTTGTTAAACTGGAGGTTCCAGCAGTTTAACATATTCATCAATAGCTTCACGTGTGGTTCCAACAACTAAGCGGTAGCTGTTTTCACCTGAATCCTTAATAACCTTTTCAACTTTGCCTTTAGCAATAACATGCTCGCCGTCTATTACCTCACCTGCATAAGTATGTGTGAATGAAACAATCTCAGTTATTTCTTTTTCGACACCTTCAAGTATTTTCAGATTTTTGACAGTATATAATGAAGGATTATCAAACGCCCCAAGTGCACTTTCAATATCGCATTCTATTCTGCTGATTCCCTGAGGTTCATATCTTGTATCTCCCCACTTTCCTTCAATTTCATCATAATTTTTAGTGGCCAGTATGTCAAACAGTGTACCGTCAATAGTGCCCCTGTTTGCCTTTCTGTTTTCATACCATTTAAACTCTTCGGGGGTTAAACTTGAATCGTTCATTCTTTTGTTATAAACGAAATCCCAGTAATCATCTGTAATGCCATTTAGGGTTATGTGTTTGTCAGCTCCTTCAATATACACTTCAGTGTTTCTATACTTTTTAAATGCTTCAATAGCTTTCCTGTGATTGTCCAGTCCGTAAATAACATAATCCAAATCTGAAACATCATCCTTTTGAAGGCCTGGCAGGATTGATCCTGAAATTCCCATATTCTTATATGAAATACCTCCAATGTAGTGGAAAAAGTCGCAGACATCCATTAATTTTTTGATTATTTCGGGATTTTTGACATTACCTCCTTCATCAACAGTCTTTTTAAGGCCAAGTAATCTGTGTTCCGGTTTGATTATCCTTTCAACTTTATCAAGAGGAACACCCATCATTTCGACATTGGTAACATCGCAGAAATATAAGTATTCCGGATGATTTTCACGAAGATATGTGTATGCTTCCTCAGATCCGACTTTACGGTATTTAACTCCATCTTTTTCACGGTCACCATTTTCATCTGGAATATATCTTAAAAATGAAATGTATCTGTCTTCGGGATGAATATAATTGGTTGATGCAAAATACAGATTATCCTTTGTATAAATAAAATCTCTTGTTCTTACCTGTTCCATAAAAATAACCTCGCATGCTATTATATTAATTTTAACTTATTATATTACTTTTTTCTTTTTAGAGATTATTATCTGAATTAACTTATAGGGTATATCTGAATTTTTTGAGAGATTTATCTTTCATAAATTTTATAATTAACTGGTTACAAAAATTATAACTATGCATTGTATATGTTTTTATATGGTGTGTTTTCTCGTGAAAAATAATGAAATCTAAATTTTATTATCCTGTAAATCATGAGAAATTACTTGATAAACATACTTTTTCAAATTGCTTATTTGACACAATGTATGTAAAACTATTAAAAAATAGGGGATTATTTATGAAGAAATCTAATTTTAAAAAGAAAATAGTTTTGATATTATCTTTATTTTTAATATTTTTAGTTATTGGTACTGTTAGTGCTGTAGCTGATGATAATATGGATAATTTTGAAACTCATGATGGTGGTGAAACCGTTGATGGTGAACTATCCGAAGAAATAATTGGTGATGGAGAAACTGGAAGCTTCAATAATCTGACAGATGAAATTACGGGTTCTCAAAGTGTAACTTTAAATAAAAATTACACTTTATTGGATTCCGATAAAAATGATAGTGGTGTTTTCACTCCTATTAAACTTTCAGGTGGACTTGTCCTTGACGGTTCTGGATATACTATTGATTCCAGCGGATATAATGGAACGATATTTCAAATGGGAAATAATAATACGAAGGTAACTCTTAAAAATATTAACTTTATAAATGGGGGAGTTATTTTAAGCAGTGTAGTTATTAATAATGGAAATAATAATGGTTTAAAATTTATCAATTGTACATTTGATAATTGTAACTATCCTGTTAAATCAACAGGATGGGCTAGAGGCACAAGTTTTACTGACTGTAATTTTACTAATTGTAATGGTGCAATTTATCAATCCGCCCCAGTATTATTTATTAATAATTGTAACTTTGATAACAATAATGGAAGCGATCTTATTACATTAAACGGTCAGCATGCCAATGTTCAGGTAAGTAACTCTAATTTTACAAATTCAGATTGCAGAATTCTGAATGCTAAATACAGATATCTTACAAACAATTATGGCCAGACCTGGTTTAAAAACTGTAAATTTGACAATATTAACAGCGGATCCAATGATATAATAGCCATTTCATCATCTGGTGAAGGTAATAAACTTACAAATAAAAGTGATGTTCCTAAGGATAAGGGCAGTATTACTTTAGAGTCATGTAATTTTACAAATATCAATACGTACAGCTGTTTATCGCTAGATACCTGGTGTACCGGTCATCATTTAATAAAGGACTGTATTTTTGAAAATATTTATGGTGTCGGCTGTGGAGCAGCATTGTTATTTAAGGAAAAGGAGGTTCCCGAAACACAATTTGTCAATGTTACTGGATGTACCTTCAAAAATGTCACATCACATACCCACAGCGGAGCTGTCTTCTGGATGGGACCGACAGGTACTATCAATAACTGTTCATTTGAAGATGTTTCAACTGAAACTGAGGGTGGCGGTGCAGTAAATATTCAGGATGTCACTAAATCAGGTATGACTATTGAAAATGTTAACTTTACCAACTGTCATTCAGCCACAACTGGTGGAGCTCTTACTGTATGGGGATCTGGAGTAAATATAACAGAATCCAATTTCAATAATTGTTCCGCTGAATCTGACGGTGGTGCTGTCTATGCATCCGCAATTGGTAATAATTTAAATGTTTCTGATTGTTCATTTACTAATTGTTCAAGTGATAAAAAAGGCGGTGCTTTAACTTCCTATGGTAATGGTACCAATATTGAAGGTTCTTCATTTGAAGGCAATACTGCGGATATTGGTGCTGCAGTATATTTAAGCGGAGAAAATGCTAATTTAACTTCCAATGAATTCAGTGATAATCATGCATCTGACGGGGACAATCCGATAGTTGTCAGTGCTGATACTGCAAACAGCACTTATATAGGTGATGATAATACTGGTGTCGGTGATATCGAAATGCTGAATAATATGAAGATAACTATATCTCCAAATGATAAAGTTAATCACGTTGATGAGGAGATTGCTGTTGCTATAGAAATCTCAGATAAAAATGGTACTGTTATAGTAAACATTAATGATAACGAAACTGAATGGAATGCAACCGAAGGCAGGATTGATATTCCATTAGGATATCTCCCAGTCGGTGATTATAATATTACTGTTGAATATATTCCAAGTCTGGGTTATGTTAATTCCACTCAGGCAAATAAAATGAACAAAACATTCCGTGTTCAAAATTGGAATTTCACAGATTTACAAAATCTAATTAATCAGGCAGATGATAATGTTACGTTAGAACATGATTATGTTTGTGAAGAAGGTGAAGACCCAATTTCAATCGATAAACCAATAGCTATTTATGGTAACGGTCACACAATTAATGCAAATAATCAGAGCAGTATATTTGAAATCAACACAGATAATGTTACAGTTAGTGATGTTGCTTTAACCGGTGCAAACGGATCTGCAATTTCAGCCAATGGAGACAATATTAAAATCGAAGATGTGGAAATAACTGACAGTACTGGAGATGCCGCAGCTATTGATATTGAAGGTGACAATGCTGAAATTAAAAATGCAGATATATCAAATGTTGATGCTGCTGCAATTAATGTAAATGGTAGTGATGTTACTATTTCAGATACAAAAATAAACAATGCTGGTGACGGTATTATCATAGAAGGAGACGGTGATGCAAACATCACGGGTGTTGACATCCGTGATATTGAAAATGATGCTTTGGATATAGTCTCAAGTAATGTTGATATTAATGATGTTAATCTGACGAATGTTACCAATTCGATTGATATCGATTCAGAGGGCAATGTTTCAATTTCAAACATTGACATTGAAAATATTACAAATTGTCCTGCAATTGATGTTAATTCAATAGGGGACATTGAAATATCAAATGTTGCCATGTATGGGGTTTATGGTGCAGGTGTGGAAGCAAGTTCATCTAATGGAACTCTAACAATTACTAATGTTACTAACTATACAATTATTCCGGTAGAACCTAATATGACTGTAGATATTCCAGTAATTTTGGAAAATACAAATACTACAATTCCTGTAAAATTACCATCAAATGCTACGGGTAATGTTACTCTTATTATAGATGGTGAAACAGCTGATACTCAGGATGTTGTTAATGGTTCAGCTATTTTAAATGTACCTCATTTAAGTGAAGGCGACCATAATATTACTGTTAGCTATTCTGGTGATATTCAGTATTTACCACAAAGTGAGGAATTCAATGTTTCTGTTAATGAAACAATATTCGTAACAGCTGATGATTTAACTAAATATTATTCAGCACCAGATAAATTCACAGTCAATGTAACAGACAGTAAAGGAAATCCGTTAAATAATATTACTGTTCAAATTACTCTAAACGGTAAAAATTACATCAAACACACTGATGAGAATGGATTAGCATCTTTAAGTGTAGGTTTACTTTCCGGTGAATATGAAGTAACGGCCACCTCATGCAATATAACCTTAAACAGAACAATTACAATCCTAAGCACTGTCAACGGAAGCGATATAATTAAAGTATTCCGTAACGGAACACAATATTATGCAACATTCAAGGACAATGAAGGCAATTACTTAACTGAAGGAACTCAAGTAAAATTCAACATTAATGGTGTTTTATACACAAGAAAAATCACTGGCAGTGAAGGATTAGCTAAATTGAATATCAATTTACCTGAAGGTGAATATATTATAACTGCAATCAATTTAAACACCGGTGAAAATGCAGCGAATAATATTACTGTCCTTTCAAGATTAAACGGATCTGATATTCAGAAATATTATAGAAATGGAACTCACTATGAAGTTGCTGTTTTTGATGATAACGGTAATCCTGTTGGAGCTGGCGCTAAAGTTTCATTCAATATAAACGGAGTAATATATAACCGTACAACTAATCCTGACGGAATTGCTAAGCTGGTTATTAACTTGCCTCCAGGCAATTACACAATAACTGCCGAGCATGAAGGATGTTTGATTTCCAATACCATTGAAGTACTTTCGACTTTATCTGCAAATGATTTAATTAAACAGGATCATGCAAGCAAACCGTTTGTAGCCACAGTACTTGACAGTCATGGTCAACCTTATGAAAACCAGACAGTTTCGTTCAATATTAATGGTGTACTATACAAAAGAACTACAAACAGTGAAGGTCAGGCAAAACTGAATATAAACTTACCGTATGGTGAGTATATCATCACGTCAACCTATGATGACTACAGTGTTGCAAATACTATAACAGTAACTTATTAGAGAAGTTTTATAAACTTCTCATTCTTTTTTTAACATTTAACTGCTTCGTATCATCTGCTTTTTTAAATTGGACAATGAAAAGAATCTTTTATGAAAATACACAATCATGTTAACTTAAACTTTTCTAAAAAATATTTAAAAGATTAATTTCTTTTCATAGGTGGTTCTACATTAAAATATCTTGAAACTTCAAACAGAAAATCTTTTTTTTTTGATATAAAATAGCTATTTTCAATCATTTTATAAAAATTGTATTCAAATTCAACTATAGTTCTCGACATTAAAAATTTATAGTAAATGTGTTTATAGTTTAGTATTTTTTAACCCATCTTTAAAATGCCATAATACATGGTCTAAATCCAGAAATCTGATAATTTATATCATAATAATCTATATCATCAATAAATTTGATTAACCAGTTGTTATAGAACGTATTATTGTCAACAATACGATAAAATTCATTTGTGAATAATCGTTTCATTTCTTCCAAATCATCTAAATAAAATTGGCTTAAATATTTCTTTATTGATTTCCAAACTTGTTCTATTGGATTTAATTGTGGAGAATTTGTTGGTAAAAAAACAAATTTAATGTTTAAAACTTCGCATGCTTCTTTAACCAATGTTGCCCTATGAACAGCATAATTATCAGCAATTAAAACAATTCGTCTCTCATCATGCAATTTATCTTTCAATCCTGAAGATTTTAATTTTTCAACAATTAAATTTTTTTGTATTTCTTCGATATTCTCAGATTTATGAGGATTGAGTGAATCAGCCTTATTTTTAATTTTTGACAATAATTTAACTTTAGAAGCATTAGTTGTTTCAATGAATGATATTATTTCACCTTTAATATCAATTACTTTAAATAATTCATTTAATTCGACAAATATTGAATTTTCATCTAAATCTTTATCAATTAAGATATTAGTAAGCCCATTAATGATTTTTAAATCAACACAATTTGCAATTCGCAGTTTGATTAATGCTTTTATAAATTCAAATGTTCTCGTATTGGGTTGGCATAAAATTAAAGAATTACCATTTATCATTTGAAAACCGTTACCATTAATTTGAGGCGTTCTTCATATTCTTTTTTAATATTACCCTCATCTTTGTCATAATCTTGGCGATTATTATTGTTTCTATTCTGTATTCCAGATTGATCAATATATCCAACAATGTCTTTTTTTAATGAAACTTTGTCTTTATCGACGTTTTTTTTAACTGTTCATCAGCATCATCTGGAGATTTAGCAGGAATTACATAGGGTTTTGCATAACCAAAGTTTAAATTATCCATAATACGGCTTACTTGTCTTTCCGAATATGTAACACCGAATTTATCCTTAATTAATTTTATAATTTGACGATTTCCCTTTAATTTCCTTTCTTTTATTAAAATTTTGAGTTCTTTAAATTGCTCTTCAGTTAATTTTGAAGGGGCACCTGATCCTGGTTTTCTTTTTAAACCTTCAAATCCATATTTATTCCAAGAGTTTACCCAATTATATCCGGTTTGTGCAGTTTTGCCTCTTTTTTCAATAGCATACTTAACCTGTTCTCCTGCATAAACATCTTCAATAAATGTCAATTTCTCAAAATAAGCCCATTCCTTTTTAATTTCTGATTTTTCTTTCCTAATTTTTTCAAGAGGTATTTCTTTATTAATTAAAACGTTTCTTCCCATGATTATATTATATCAATAATACTATAAATATTTAATGTCGAGAACTATATTTCATTTAGAATTTTTGTGGAATTAAATTTTTCAATATTGAATGAAATTTCATATTTAATTCCTTTGGATTTGATTAAAATAATTTCATCATTTTCAAAATCGCCTTTAGAAGGTTTTATTGGGAGGACATATTTTTTTATGTGGTATTTTTAATAGAAAAAAAGAATTAGGCAATAATCCGGGATATATTGCCCATATATAAAAATTTTAATTGAAGTTATATACTTATTTCAAAAGACCTTCATAGCAAAGGATATATACTAAATATGCACTTAAATCTGTATCAATAGTCATTTGAATACTTCCTCCATAGTTAGCTAATGCCAAGTTATGTGCATAAGTAACAATGGAACTGATATATTCTCCTGAAGATCCAGGTTCTTTACTGGATACATACTCAACACATTTGAATATATTCCATTCAGGATGTTCTATAAAAACATTTGCATAATGACATATTTTCCAGTTCAGATCAGACAAACCCGGACTTCTAATATTATTACGTTCATCCATAAGTATTTTAAAATTTGGGCCGTTAGGATTAAGATTTGGAAGTTGTGGAGCTTTTGGTTCATGAGCCAATATCATTATTTGATATAACACTGTTTCCAATGTTTGGGTCATATTATCATGAGTGCTAGCCCCATAAACATCGAAAAATTTTACCAATATATTGAACACGTATGGGTAATACGGGTCATTTGAATCAAGTTTAAGGTTTGTTATCACACTTAATGCTTTTTGAGTACTAGTTGCATTAATATCTGATTCAAAATCGGACATATTTACATCAAAAATACCGCTAACATTAAAATCAGTATCATTAATTGGATTTAAAGAATTATTGGATGCAGAAATTGAATTTCCTTCTTCAACAATTTCACTACTGTTAAAATCAGTAGCATTAATAGGGTCTAAAGAATTATCTGATGGGGAAATGGAGTTACTTTCATCAACAATTTCGGTACAATTAAAATCAATATCCTCACCAATGTCTACAGAAACAAAGAAATCATTATTGTCAGATATTGGAATGGAATCATCTGTTTCAATATTATCAACATTGTCGGATGCAAATGCACAATTTGCACATACTGAAACAAAAAATATACAAAGTATCATCAAAAAAATTTTTCTCATAATTTATCACCTTTTGCCTAAATCAAGGTTTGAATAATGTTTAATATAAAGATTTTCGAGTGTAAGTACTCACTTACATCTTAAAATTGGATAAATGACGAATAAATCAATAACTATAATGTTAAAAATATGTATAATAGCTATTGCAATATTTAAAGACCTCTGGCATAAAATTGTTAAATATGACTATTATTCATATGAAATGGATAACAGAATGAAAGATAGACTTAAATTATATGGGACTTCTATGAAATTACATCAGTTAAAACAAATTACAACTCAATATATTCTAAAGATTGATCAAATAAAAAAGTAACATAATATAATTGATGTGTGGGAGTAGTGGCATTTTAAATTGGTAAAAAAAAGAATTAGGCAATAAAACTCTAAATCTATTGCCCATACATAAAGTTTTAATTAAGAATCAGATTTGGAAGTTCGGGTGGTTTTTGTCTTATGAAGAAATGACAATATTTGGGACAACACTCCTTCCGATGATTTGATTACATCATAATCCGAGATAGTTTTATGATTATCACTCCTATAAAGTTTAGGGATTTGGTTGATTGATTTATTTTAATTTTTTTATTCTTTTTATTTTTCTTCTATTTTTATTTTTAAATATTATGTGCTATTTTTTTGAGAATTTAATGGTTTAAATGTAATATTTTTATTCATACTCATTTTTATGGAATTTTTTTAATAATTATTATTTTTCATCAATATCGTTCTTAATTTTAGTATATTTGTCTGTGTGTGTTTTAATTTACTTGTATTGGTCGGTAATAATTTCAATACTTATATAATTTATTTAAATTTAATTATATCTTATTATAATAATTTTTAATAGTTAATTTTAAATATTATTAGTTTTTAATAATTATATTGAGGTTTAATAATTTTTTAATAGTTTTTTTAAGATTTTAGTTGTTATTTTGGGGGTTAATTTTTTATGTGCAAATTCAATTCTTTTGGGTCAAATTTTTTAGTAAATATTGACAAATATGTAAATAGAAAATATCTTAACAATGATAAAAGTTTTACCAGAACACGTAAATTAAGTTTAAGAGACACAATTCTTTATCCTTTGCTTCAAGAAGGACATACAAATTCGCGTGAAGCAAATAACTATATGAAATTAATTACTGGAGATGATTTTGCAATGATATCTCAACAAGCAATCGGAGAAAAAAGAGGATTTATAAATCCTGAAGTTTACGAAGACATGTATAGAGATTATGTTGATGATTTATACAATCAATTCTATCCGGATTTAACATTAAAAGATTATATGATATTGGCTGGTGATACAACAGTTATTAAAGTACCTAATGTATCTAAAACTAAAGAAGAATTTCCAGTAGCAGAAGGCAAACCTGCACGCGCAAGATTATCCACGTATTCTGATGCAATCACAGGATTCGTATTTGATGCAAAAATCGTTGAAAAAAAGAGCAGTGAAGTGTATTTAGCAATTGAACACCTAAAAAATGTTAAAAAAAGACATCCCAAAAGAAAAATCATCACAACATATGATCGAGGATATAATTCATTCGAATTAATATTCAAACACATCGAATTAGGTGTAGATTTCTTAATGCGCCTCAATGACTATACATTACACAAAGAAATTGAACAATTAGACTCTGATGATGAAATACTAAGATTATACTTAAACAATAATAGAACAAAACTCATTAAAGACAAAGAATTAAGAGAAAAATTTGAAAAAGAAAGATATATTGATTTAAGAGTCACAAAAGTTGAAATAACTAATCCCAAAGGCGAAACATATACCGAAACACTTCTATCCACTTTAAAAATGGACTTATTCTCAAAACATGACTTAAAAGAACTATACAACTTAAGATGGACAATAGAAACTGACTACGATAGATTAAAAAACATTTTAGAAATGGAAAACTTCACAGGGCAAAGAAGAATAATAATCGAACAAGACATCTACTCAAAAATATTCCTCCTAAATCTACTATTAACCTTTAAAAAAGACGCAGACAAAGAAATACAAGAAAAACGAAAAAATAAAAAACTGAAACACGAATATCAAGGAAATATGAACCACATGCTAGGCGTTCAACAAACATTCCTCTACAAATTAATAAATTCTGAAACAATCGAAGAAAGACAAGAAATAACAAACCACATGATGACTCTGGCCAATCAAAGACTCGTACTCAAAAAAGATCCAAGAAAAAAGAATCCTGAACGACACACAGGAGACACAGAGACCAAATACCAATCCAACAACAGAAGATCATAAAAATAAAAAAAAGTCCATATTCAAATTCAGCAAAAAAAGTCTAAACTTTATAGGAGTG
>CADBPS010000124.1 GCA_902796575.1 uncultured Methanobrevibacter sp.
ATTTTTAAATATAAATAGTAAATCAATAGTTAAATAATAAAAATAAGAAAAATTAGAAAATTATGGATTTATTGACAAACCCCTTAACTTTTTCTTTAATGTTACTTATAATTTCTCTTTCGTCAATATCAATTAATGAGACTATTGGGAAAGTAAAATAGTCCCCATCATTCATAAGTTCTTTAACAGTTTGTGAATGTTGGGCTGTTGAAAGTACTGCGAATAATATTTTTCTATTATCCTTGTTATTTTTGTAATCGAAAAATGTAATATATAATTTAAATCGTTTCTTATAATCAAATCGCAGTTCTGTTGATTGAAATTCCACCATTAAAATTAAATTACCAATTCTTACAATGAAATCAGGTCTTAACAATGATGGTTCAAAATATATTTGTTCATCAGTCAGTATTTCAATTTCTGAATCAATACTGATATTCATATCGGTGTTTTTATTCAGTATTTCCAACAGTAAATGTAAATGATATTTAGAGATTAATTTTAATGTCCTATCTTTCTCTTCGACCATTTGTTATAACCACTCTTTATTTTATCATTAAGGTATTTAAAAGTTTTTATTTTATTATATGGCAATTTTTATAGCTTGAATCAATATTTACGACTCATGTAAATTTTTATAACATAAATAATTTTTATACTCAAAATATTTCTTTCACATCAGAACAGCAAGTATCAAATAATCTTGCTTATCTATATGGGCAAGCTTTTTCTACAATGATTTTCAGTATTGAAAACTCATTTTTAATTAATAATGTCGCAGAAAGTAATTTATAATATTAATTTTTCTTAATTTTAAAAATAAAGCTTAAAGAGTATAAATTAAAAATTATTTTTTGAATTTTGGATGACCCACAAAAAATATAATTCGAGTATACTTTGATGATTTTTTAGTTTTCTAATTTTCATCCATCTTTACTCGATACATTTATAATATATGAACTGCATAACTGGATACAGTGCAACTTGTGCCGGTTTGATAATATGAACAAAAGTTTAATTAAACGTGAAGAATATCTGGAACAATTTGGAAATTATTTGGATTCTGATTTCATTAAGGTTTTCACTGGAATCAGGCGTTGTGGCAAGACGAGCCTTCTATATAGTATGATTGATGAACTCAAAAACAGAGGCATCAATGAAAGCAATATTATTTTCATTTCATTTGAAGACCCTGAATACAATTTAATCGAAAACTTCGAAGATTTGGATAAAATTGTCTATGAGAAAGTTAATAATATTTCGGGAAAAATCTATTTCTTTTTTGATGAAATTCAGGAAGTAAACAATTGGGAAAAAAGTATTAACGGTTATAGGTTTAAATTGGACTGTGACATATATATCACAGGTTCGAACTCAAAACTCCTGTCAAATGAATTGTCAACATTAATTTCAGGCAGATACATTGAGATAAAAGTGTATCCTTTTTCATTTAAAGAATTGCTGAAATATAAATCAGAAATTGAAGGACTTGAACTATCCCTTCAGGATGAAGAAAAATTATTTACCGACTACTATATTAATTATGGGGGTATGCCAGGTATTTTAACATTAAATAGTGATGAGTTTAAAAAATCAGCATTAAGAGATATTTTTAATACAATTATATTAAATGATATTATTAACCGTTTTAAAATTAAGAAAGTTGATTTGTTCAATCGTTTCGTTCGGTATATGATGAATAGTATCGGTCAGACATTTTCATCTAAAAGTATTAAAAATTATTTAAAAGACAAAAATATTCACACCTCACAGGATACTCTATTGAAATACAATAATTATTTACAGCAATCCTTTTTCATGCTGAAATGCCGTCGTGAAGATTTAATTGGAAAAAAGATTTTAAAGATTCATGAAAAATATTATGCGATGGATCATGGGTTTCACCATGCAATTGTTGAAAATAATCAAAAACGCATTCCAAGAGTACTGGAAAACATTGTTTATGTCGAACTTTTAAGAAGGGGATATGAAGTTAATGTAGGGATTGTAGGGGATAAGGAGATAGATTTTGTATGCCAAAAATTTGACAGAAGAATATATATTCAGGTTTCCTACAGGATGCAGTATGAAGATACAAGAACAAGGGAATTTTCCCCATTATTAAAAGTGCGGGATAAATATGAATCATATGTTCTGAGCATGGATGAAGAAGACTTCTCCAGAGATGGAATCAAGCATATGAATATTATAGACTTTTTAAAAAGCGATGAGTTTTAAGGTGATGTTGGATGCTTGATTGTTGGCTGGAAGATTAATTAAAGCCGAGGATGTTATTGGCAAGGTGATAAATTATCTTTGATGCTCGGATATAGTATTCATGATGGTCAATATCAAAAGAACGTGGATATGAAATTAAAGAACAATTAACAAATGAATCTAATGAAGGTAAAGTTAAAAAACGGATTACTTAAAAGACTATCCTATTTAAAGACATGTGTTGATATTCCAATGGAAGTTGGTGTTTTAAAAGAAACATTATCTGGTGATTATAAATTATGTCCCTACTGCTTCCAGACAGCTGATGATAAATCCGATTTTTGCAATACATGTGGTTATGATTTGATTCATGATTAAAAGTTTGGTTTAAATGGTGTTAGTTATTTAATCTAAAACCATAGTTGTGTATGATTATCAGGTAATGGTTAATCGGTTGAATATGTTCTACAGCATTTCGTTCAATTTTTGTGCTATAAATACGCAGCAGTCAACGCATGGACTTTTGTCTTCGCCGTTTTTTGAAATAACTCCGCAGCATACGCTTCCATATTCTTCCTTAAATGATTCGTATAATTTTTTTGCATTTGATTTTATAGTGGCCTCATCATCGCCTAAAAGTCCGTTGGCCATCAGCGCTCCGGTCAGTGCACCGCATGTTCCCTCATCAAATGTTCCTCCTATTCCTCCTGCGAAACTGCATGCTAATTTGCACATGTCTGACTGTTCCATAGGATAGTCCGCACATTCGCACAATCCCATCAGCGTTGATTCCGAGCAGCTTTTAAATTCCCTGTATTCTCTTATTTTTTCTTCCAATAGCTTATTGCCAAGTTTCATTTTCATCATTCCTAGGGTTTATATATATTATGTTTCTCAAATATTAAATAGTGTTTGATGATTTACTTTTTCAGGTGATATGTTATGCATCCGAGACCAAGTCCTATTGCAGCATCTCTTTATACGCTGAGAGATATGAATGTTGATGTCATTATTATGCACGGACCTAACGGCTGCTGTTTTAGAACAGGAAGGCTTTTGGAAAGTGATGGTGTTCGTGTTCTGACAACGGCAATGGCGGAAAATGATTTTATTTTAGGTGCTGGGGATAAATTGGAAGAAACTTTAATTAAGGCTTATGATATGTTTGAACCCGAATTGATGGGTGTTGTTGGTACCTGTGCCAGCATGATTATTGGTGAAGATTTAAAGGAAGCAATAGCTAATGCGAATTTGGACTGTACAGTTATTCCCGTTGAGTCCCACGGTGGCTCCGGTGAAGGAGACAATACTGTCGGGGCTATTATGGTTTTAGATTCCGCCGTTGAATGCGGTGTCATTACGCGGGATGAAGCAGATAGACAGATTGAAATGCTTAAAAAAGCCACTGAAATAGAAAAAACTCGTGGAATGGCTCAGGGCAAATACATACGGCCGGATTTCGGGGATTCAAAGGAAATTGTTGCAAAAGATATTGTACAATCCCTTAAGGATAATAAAAAAGTGGCCTTTGTTCTGAATGCCAAGAAAGAAACTGCATATCTTTTTGCTGACATTATAAACTTTGATTATGCTTCAATAAATCCCGATAATAAGCCGGTTATTGTCGCCAATCTGGATGAAAATATCGGACTTGAAAGAATAAGAAATCATGCAGTCAACATTAAAAACGAACTGCCGTGCGACATTGATTTTATTACGGGAGGTCTTGACGAATATCCCGTTACAGGTGATGCGGCTTATGATTATTTAAAAGATATGGATCTGGATTTGATTGTTGTTTTTGGTGTTCCTCATGCTTTTCCTGTTGAAAAAATGGATGTGCATTCAGTAGCCGTTACTGACGGTCCCCGTCTGGTTGAACCTCTAAGGGATCTTGGCTATGACAATGCTGTAGCCGAACTTGACGCCCATTCAAAGACTCTTGGAACATCAAGTATTGTTGATTCTGATTTCGGATTAATGATTAGGTCTGCTGTGGGGTGGCTGGATTTATGATAACTATTGTTGACTATAAAAGCGGTAATTTAAAAAGCATTTCCAACGGGTTTAGAAAAATCGGTGAGGATTTTCAAATAACCGATGATGTCGAGATGATTGGGGATGCAACGCATCTTGTTCTGCCGGGAGTCGGTGCCTTCGGATCTGCAATGGAAAACCTGGAGGATTTCAGAAAAGTCATCACAGAACATGTAAATGATGACAAGCCTTTTTTGGGAATTTGCCTGGGTCAGCAGGTTCTTTTAAGTAAAAGCGATGAAAGTCCCGATGTCAAAGGACTGGATTTATTTGCCGGACACTGCAGGCATCTGCCAAAAACTGTTAAAGTTCCTCATATGGGCTGGAACAGACTGGACATCATTAGAGATTCTCCGATACTGGCAGACATAGGCAGTGAATATTTTTATTTTGTACATTCCTATCATACCGTTCCTGATGATGGGGGGATTATCGCCGGAACATGTGATTACGGCGTTGAAATTGCGGCTGTTTTAAGCCGTAACAACTTATTTTCAACTCAGTTCCATCCTGAAAAAAGTGGAAAAGCAGGACTTAAGGTTTTAAAAAATTTTATTAGTGTTAAGGAGTAATTGTAATGGATATTGAAGGTTTTGTAAGAGCTCGTATTGATGAATATGATTATAATGATTTATCTGTTCTTTTAGCTGAAAGGATTAAGGAGTATAAAAATATTTCTGATGAAAATTCAGTTAAAATGGCTGAAACCGTAATTGATGAGGTTTCAACAACATTGAAATTAAATGAAAGTGATGATGAATTTCTAAAGGAAATCACCCAAATCACATCCTCTGGTGTCGGAATGGGTGAGATGGGTGTCGGTTCAAGAGGAGCCGGTGACTTTTTTGTCCACAGAAGAATTGCAGATATTGTAGCATCAACCAATACTGCATCACTTGTTAATCCGACAGAACAGGATGACGGAGGTGTTGTACGTGCAAAAACTGAAAATGATGAAGTTTACATTACAACGGCCGTTGACGGTATTCACTCTAGATTAAGTGAATATCCATTTTTAGGTGGTTTTCATGTTGCAAGAGCCACATTAAGAGATGTCTGTGTAATGGGCTCTGATCCTGTTGCTATTTTAAGTGATGTTCATCTGGCTGACGACGGTGATGTCGGTAAGATTTTTGACTTTACTGCAGGTGTTGCGGCAGTATCCGAACTTGTAAATGTTCCGATTGTTGCCGGAAGTACATTAAGAGTCGGGGGAGATATGGTTCTTGGGGACCGTTTTGTTTCTGCCGTTGGAAGCGTTGGAGTTTCAAGCTATCCTCCAACTGCCCGTAAAGGCGCCACTGACGGTGATGTTATTCTTTTAACTGAAGGCTCGGGTGGGGGAACAATCACAACAACAGCACTGTACAACGGATTTTTTGATGTTGTATGGGATACGATGAATGTCAATTTCATTCAGGCTTCACAGGCACTTTTTGAAAGCGGTCTTGTTAAGGATGTTCATGCCATGACTGACGTTACCAACGGAGGTCTTAGAGGTGATGCCCATGAGATTTCAAACACAACGGGTGTAGGTCTTGAGTTTTATGAAGAGGATATCAGAAAAATGGTTGCTCCAAATGTTTTAAACATGCTGAATTCATTGAATATTGATCCTTTAGGAGTTTCAACAGATTCACTGATGCTTATTGTACCTCCGGATATTGCAGGTGATGTTACAAAAGCTGTTTCGGATGCAGGTGTTGGAATCTCACAGATTGGAAAGGTCACCGACAGCGGCGAACCGATACTTATTAAGGAGGATTCAAGCAGTGAAAAACTGGTTCCTCTATTCAGGGAAGCACCATACACTAAAATCAAAAAACTGGTAGGAGAAACAACTCCTGAGGACTTTGAAATCATGCAGAACAAGGTTCAAAAAGCTTGCAGTGATGCAATTGCCAAAAAGGATAAGGTTATAAAGTATATAAATGAAAATTGATTTTTTCACACTTCCCAATTTTTTATATAGTACAAAAGTTTAACTTTTCATTATGAATGATCAAAGCGGAAACCTGTATATAGCTGATGCGATTATTGCATTAAGCATTCTTTTCATTGCAATGCTGATGATGAACTCTCTGATATCACTGCCTGACTCCACATATTCAGATACATCCCATAACTCTCAGGTAAGTCAGGATATAATGGAAATTTTAAGCGGAAAGGTTGATTTTCATGACGGAACTTTTCTGGGTGAAATATCTGAAATTTTAAGGCAAAACCGCAATTCCGAAAAATCGGTACGGGAAGTCTCAGCAATCTGTGAGGATAAATTTGCCAACTTCAAGTTGACAAACTACAGTTTTGTCGAGTCAAATCAGCTGGATGGTCAGGTGCTGGCAGGCAGCGGAGATTTCACCAGGGCAAAAAATGTATCCTCAGCATCCCGTAATTTCGGCGAGTATTCGTATACGTTGTATTTGTGGTAAGGTATATCTTATCATGAATTATTTCAGTGAGGTATTTATGAAAATTTATCATGGAAGTCCGGCAGTAGTTAAACAACCTGAAATCTGTATAGAAAAGTTCAACAGAGATTTTTACTGTACAATTGGTGAAAAACAGGCTGTTCGATGGGCAACCAGATTTGGTGAAGGTGTGGTTAATGTGTATGAATATGAGCCTGATGATTCACTAAAAATTCTTAAATTTGAAAAAATGACTGAAGAATGGCTGGATTTTATAATAGCCTGCAGAAGTGGAACTTTCCATAACTGGGATATTGTTGAAGGACCTATGGCGGATGATACAATTTACAACTACATTCAGGAATTTCAGGACGGAAAGATTTCAAGAGAAGCATTCTGGGCACTGGCGAAATCAGATATCCCAGACACCAAATTTGCTTTAATACACAAAAAGCACTTAATTTATTGAAGCGAGGAAAATTTATGGATAAAAATAATATTTCTCTATTTTACACCTGCAGTTTAGTTGAATTTATATTCCGACAAACCAACAATAACAGAAAAGATGTTATTGAATATTTGGGTGATGATTTGGATAGAATTTATAATTACGAAGATGTATTTCACTGTGAACCTATTGAAAAAGTGGCTGATGACTTTATAAATCGCAATAACATACCTGATGGTGAATTTGATAACATTTCAATATGCAAATATGATGTTCCTGATTACTGGGAAATTGGGGAAGTATTTGAAAGGCTGATTGAAGACAATTGCTGTGAAGTGGATGTTTTTGATGGAATCCGTGAAGTATACTCTTCATGGATGGCGGAAGAGATACTGAATTTCAACTCGGATTTGTATTGCCAGTCAAGAGAGTATCTGGCCGAATGCTACAGGGCAGGTAGAATAATAATTTCGTGAATGCTGATTAGGTATTGGTGGAATATATAAACTATTATTAATATATACTAATAGGGTGTTAAAAATATCCATAATGTTCGGGAAATGTTAATATGATGAGTAAAAATTTTGATTTTTTAAGGAATTTTAACAATGATCTGCATTATCTGGCCTGTATTATTGAAGATGAAATTTACGACTCGCCTTCAGCTGTTTTAACAGATGCCACAACATTTATGGAAATAATAGTTTATGAAATATTTAAAAAATATGATCTCACAACAGAATCCCTTCAGACCTTCAGCGATAAAGTAAGGGCACTGAGTGAAGCAAAATTCATAAGCCCTGAATTAAAAAAGAACCTGCTTAAGGCATACCGTTTAAGAAATAAAATGCACAGCTACAATGAAGATATCAAAAATCATTTGAATCTGAATAAAAACAGAGCAGTTCGGATTCACAAATTTCTCTTCAACGCATCCTGGCTGTTTTATATGGAATACTGTGATGATTCATTTAAAGTCCCCCAGCCCAGTTATATTCATCCAAACAGAATCAGAGATGAGCTTTTTGATGAAAACGGTGAAAGCAAATGTATTATCTGTGAAAATAAAATCCGAAAAGAAAATGAATCCTTCTGCAGCGACTGTGACCATAAAATTGAGAAATGCGACAATCTGAAAACATTCAGAAAACATTTTGGCTTTAAAAATGGCTTTAAAAGAAACCAGCTAGTTGAAATGGGCTTTGAAAAGGGCTATCTCGGACCGCTTCTTATGGATTTGAAAAATGAGGGTTTGATTTATGTCAAGAGCACTCTGAATTATATTGACAAAGATGCTGCAGACAAATATATTAAAGAAGTAGATGATATGACTGCTGTTGAAAAACTCTTCAGTGATTTTAAACTAAAAAACATCAGCTTAAATGAAGTTTTAAACCATGAATTCTATCTTAAGGGAAAAGAGGGTCACTACCCTTTTGTAGCACTCTACAACAGCTTCAACAGATTAGCCCATTCAATGTTTATTAAAGACCTTAATTCAAATATGACAATTGAGGAAGTGTTAAACAAATCATATTTAACCGATGAAGAGCTGGAAAATTGGTACTTCAATGAAAAAAGCAGTGGAAGCGATGAATTTCTGATCTTTAATGAAAAATTTATCTATGAATTTTTTGCATATAAAAGTAAAAATATGGCTGAGGATGAAATAAAATCAAAATTAAAAATTAATGAATCCATATTCAATTCAATCAGGGAAAATGAATCTTATTATAAGCAGAAAGAAGAGCAATATGAATTTTCATTATTCTTAAAAAATATTATTCAGGAAGGAATCACCAAAAAGAAAGCTCTGAAAAACATTGGATTAAATGAGGATGACCTGGATAAACTCCTTAGAAAATATCCCGAATTTCGCAAAAGATATGAAAAATCATACACTGAATCCCGCATGAAAAGATTCTTAAATGGATGGAAGCATTATGACTATGATTATGCCCTTAAAAAAACAGGTCTTGTAGAAGAAGAAATTGAAGACTGGGTAAACAAAGGTCAAAGAATGATGAAAATCGATAAAAACAATGTTTTTTCAAAGTTTTCAAAAAAATATACTCATGTCCTGCTGACCAGATATATTGATTATCGAAAAAGAAATAAAACAAGATATAAAGCTTCAAAAAAACTCCATAAAACACCTGAGGAAATCTGCACTATAATTAATGAGAACAAGGAGTATAAGGAAAAATTAAATAAAATACTGGTTGATTTAACAATCAATGAATTAAAATCAGAAAAAACAAAAGAGGAAATAATAAATAATCTGGATTTGGATCCTTTATGGTTGAATTCAGCTATTGAAAAGGGTAAAAACGGTGATGAATTATTTTATGAATTATACAGACAATATTCTACCGGCATAGTTCCAAAACAGATTGAAGAATTTTTGGAAATGATAAAAAACAGGCAATTTAAAATAGTTTTAAAGGATTTGGGCATTGATGAAAATGATTTAAACTTCTGGTATGAAGAAGGAAAAAATGGTAATGAACGATTTAAAGATTTCTATGAAGAATTTTTCCAATATAAAAAAGACAGATATATTAAAACAATGATGAAGACAAATTCAAAAAATAAAGCCTTGAAAAAATCCTATTTCACTCCTGATGAGTTATTAGAATATGAAGATGAACTTGAAAAAGAAATACTTGATAAGTCCATGGAAACGATAATGGCGGAACTTGCGAATGGAAGCACAACCAAAAAAGCCTGTAAAAAAACACCATTTAAAATTGATGATATATATGACTGGCTGGAAAGGGGAATGGACGGCGATGAGAAATTTGGGGAATTTGCAGAAGTATATCGTGAAGAATACTTAATTCCGATTAAAGCAGCATATTCCAAGGGCATTAAAGGGGGAATCAGTGAAAAAATTATTATAAAAACCATGAAAAAGGCAGAATTTATAGTTGCCGATGATATACCTCATCTTAAACGATTGAAATTATTCCCAAAACCTGAAGACGTGGTTGTTGAAATGGACAGTGACTTTAAAATAGATTTCGATTAATTAATTCTAACAAAAAGACGACGGTTATTTTAGGAGTATGAAATTTAATGGAATCTAAGGGTGGTAAATTCCATCAAACCATACCGTGTTTAATTCGCATGAACCTGCCAGCAAAATTTGTTTTGGTGGTGAATTTCACCAACAGTCCATACCCTGCATATGCACTGATAAGGAGTTGGGTATTGGGTGGTTCTCCCCACCAGTCACATATGCACTAGAAACTATGTTTTTAATATTATATATAATTTATTTTTTTTAAACTTTTATTCAGTTACGGGATTAATATCACATTTCGCATTATAATATTGGCTGATTTATGTTGTTAATTGTGATGATTGTCCTATAAAATTATTATACATCATCTCCGCATAAGAAATCAATTATGTTTAGATGTTTGACTCCGTCTTTGGAAAAATCATGTTTTTCAGTTGTTATCAGTATGGATTCGTACCTGTCAGGTATGTGAAGTAACGGTGTGATTTCACGTTCTAATGTTTTTTCACTTGATAATCTGTGGGATACCTGAATATATTTGTATTTACCTGATTTCTCACAAACGAAATCCGCTTCAGTATCATCAGGATTTCTTCCTGTATTGATCTTCTATCCCCTTCGAAGAAGCTCGACATATACGATGCTTTCCAGAATTTTAGTTACTTTTAGGGGTTGTCTTAAATCAGTGTACGATGAAATCTGTAATCCATCAGATAATATTTCCCCAGAATTTTCATAGCTGTCAATCTGATTATGCTCCATTGATTCAAATGAGATGAAATGATGTTTTCATCATTAACGCCCATTGATTTAAGCTCATCAATAATATTATGCATTAAACTGGTTTTACCTGATTTTCTAATGCCAGTATATACCTTAACAAAATCAGTGTTTACATAATCCTTTAACTGATTAACATATGCCTCACATTTAATCAGATTATTTGCCCCAGTAAAACGATTACCATAAATTTTTTATAAAAAAATTCTTTCCTAAAAAGAAAAATTTTTAAAATCCTAAAAAAACCTTCCTACAAAAGAAAAATTTCTTAAGTTAAATATAAATAATTTCCTGACTGCAAAAGGATGAAAAAATATCTGTGAATCCATCTACATAAACAAAACCAAAAACTCTATTGCATATGTTAACCCATATAATAATCAAAATAACTACTAATTAAACAATAAGTAATTGTGTCCTATCTTGTTTTACTTTAATGTCTTTTTGAGTAAACACATACTTTTCCGTCAGCAGTTTCATGGTGTATGTGAAACAAGGAAATATTGTTCATACATTCTATAGGGGCTGTTTTTAAAATAGCCTATCCTGTTGTGCCCTTGGATTTTCATGCAGATTAGGGATGACCCGATTTAGATAAGTTGCATTAAATTTTTAAAGCATATTGGTGATTAATAGGCTTCATTAATGAAATAAGTAATTGATTAGGAAAAACAACAAATAGGCACCCGGAACTTGACAGTCTCATATTGATTATTTTTAACAACAATTAAATACTATAAGCGACCAAGTATAGTATGGTTGTCTTATTTTTTTCGCCCCGATGGTGTAGTTTGGATAACACATGGGACTGCGGATCCCATTCCCCGGGTTCAAATCCCGGTCGGGGCATTTATTTTCTTGTGATATTATGTTAAATGCTGATACTTTTGTTACTTGCCAAAAAGAAATTAACGGTTCAATTAGAAACAAATATGAAGATTTTTATGTAGAAGAAATTCCTGAAACTCTGCCTACCGGCGAAGGACCAAACATCTGGATTTGGATTGAAAAACTGGGCAGAACAACACTGGACGTTGTTCTTGACATTGCAAGAGACCTTCACATCAGCCGTAAACGAATGGGTTTTGCAGGAATGAAAGATAAAAAAGCCCTGACCCGACAGTGGATTTGCATTTCAAACATGGAATCTGAAGAGCAGTTCAGTGAGGTTGAAAACCTTGATATTTACAAAACCGATTTCTTAAAAGTATGCCGAAGCAGAAAAAAACTCAGAATGGGTCAGTTATCTGGAAACAAGTTTAAAATCCTTATACGTGATATTGAAGATGTTAATGAAAGTGCAGACATCGCCAATGAAGTGCTTAAAAAACTGGAAATCACGGGAGTACCTAACTATTACGGATGGCAGCGTTTCGGCAAACCCCGAAGCAACACCCACCTTGTAGGGGAAGCGCTGATACACAATGACCTTGCCGAAGCCGTTGGAAGATACATTGGAAATCCAACTCCTGATGAAAGCGAAGAAAGCCGTATGGCAAGACAGGCATATGATGACGGAAACCTTGAAGAATCCCTGAATCTCATGGGAAAGGGAATGAGATATGAAAAAATGATGATTCGAGAACTGATTAAGGATTCTAAAAAAGGTCAATTAACGGATAAATCTTATAAAAACGCATTATATGCCCTTCCAAAACCTCTTCAAAGAATGTTTGTTCATGCATACCAGTCATATTTATTCAATGATGTTTTAAGCAGGCGTGTTGAAATGGGAATCAACAGCTATATTGAAGGAGACATCATAATTGATAACGAAGAACATATTGTCCGCGACAAAAGTCCCGAAGAATATCAGGAACTGATTGACAGCTTTGAGGTCAACCCTACAGCTCCATTATACGGCACTAAAGTTCCCTATGCAGGAGGCAGTGTTGGAGAAATGGAAGAAAATGTTTTAAAAAGTTACGGCATTGATAAAAGTAATTTTGAAGTTCCAAAAATGCCACGTTTAGGAAGCCATGGTCTTAGAAGAGCTATACGTTTTAAAGTATGGGATGCATCAGCTATTCCAACCGATGAAGGGGTTCTAACAGAATTCTCAATCAGCAAAGGATCATATGCAACAGCAGTACTTCGTGAAGTAATGAAAAAAGACGTTGTATAAATACTACTTTCAACATAACTATCATGTAATGATTGAATGTAGAAGTATTGCAAAAGGAATAGGAAAAGGAGAATTAATAGTAAGCAGCGAACCCATCAGTTTTTTAGGCGGAGTTAATCCGGATACCGGCGTAGTCATTGATTCCAAACATGAACTGAACGGCCAGTCCATTAAGGACAAGGTTCTATTTATCCCCGGAGGGAAAGGCTCAACGGTAGGATCATATGTTATTTTTCAGATGATGAAAAACAATACCGCTCCAAAGGCAATAATCTGTCTTAATGCAGAACCTATAATAGCCACCGGAGCAATAATGTCGGATATTCCAATGGTAGACTCACCATCCGAAACCGAAAACTTAACCGGCGGACGTACAGTTGAAGTAAATGCCAATGACGGACTGATCACTATTATTGACGATTAGATATGCAGACCCTAATAGAAAATGTAAATATCATCAGCCCTGATGATGGTCTAAAAGCCGGTCAAAACATTCTGATAGAAGGGAAAAACATCGCTGAAGTTTCATCAAAAAAGATTCATACCAAAAGCAGTGTTAAAGTTATTGACGGCGAAGACAACTTTGTCCTTCCGGGTTTTATTGACTGCCACACCCACATTTTAGCTAAAGGATTTCACAAGGAAGAAAATATGGCCAATCCATTAGCTATTCATTTTTACAACGCAGTTCCCCATTCAAAACAGACTCTTGACGCTGGAGTTACAACAGTCAGGGACTGCGGTTCTGCAGATTTGGGAGTTAAATTGGCACAGGAAAAAGGACTCTTTCCGGCTCCGAAAATCGAAATCTGCGTAACTCCTCTTATGATAACTGGAGGACACTTTGATTTGATGCTGCCTTCGGGATTTGACATGGAAATAATGTATCCCGGATTTCCCAAGGGAAGATGTGACGGTGTCAGTGAAGTTGTCAAAAAAACCCGTGAAGTCAAAAGGGCAGGAGCAGATTTCATTAAAGTAATGTGCAGTGGAGGAGTTTTAACAACCAATACCTCTCCTCAATTTTCACAGTTCAGCCTGAAAGAACTTAAAAGCATAGTTTGCGAAGCCCGAAGTACTGCTTCAAAAGTATCTGCCCACTGCCATAGTCTGGAAGGCATCAACAAATGCATTGATGCCGGATTTTCATCAATAGAACATGGAACATTCATCGACAGAAAAACATCCCGTAAGATGCGTGAAAATAATGTAACTTTAGTTCCAACTTTACTGGTCCACCAGTATCTCTATGAAAACGGATTTCCAATATGGGACAGTTATGCAGATGAAAAAATCTCCAAACTGGGAGAAATCGTTAAAGTCCACAGGGAAAATATACAGACCGCCTATGAAGAAGGAGTAAACATTGTAATGGGCACTGACAGCGGAGTCATTCCTCACGGACACAATCTCTCGGAACTGGCAAATCTCGCTGATTTGGGAATGTCTAACCGTGAAGCTATTGCCTGTGCAACATCAAAGGCCGCTGAATTTTTAGGAAAAGATGATATCGGTTATGTTAAAAAGAATTTTACTGCCGACATGATTTTTACTGATAAAAATCCCCTTGATGATGCCGGTGTTTTAAGCGATTCAGACAATATTTTAAAAGTTATCCAGGATGGAATTATAGTCAAAGGATAATATTTTTGCATACCTAAACTTTATTATATATTAACTGTATACTAATCACATGGCAAAAAAGGCGAAACTCAAAAACATGGATATTCCCATTGAAGGAATGCACTGCGCATCATGTGTTTTAAGTGTAAATAAAACATTTAAACGTGAAGAAGGTGTAGAAACAGTAGATGCAGACCTTGCTGCAAACAAACTTCACATTACAACCAATCCCAAAAAAATAAATTACGATGAAATAAGTTCAATAGTAAAAAACCTAGGATTTGAACTTCACAGTGATGAAATAACACTGAGAATAAATGGAATGCACTGTGCATCATGTACAATGAACGTTGAAAACTTCCTGATGAGACTTGACGGAATTTTCGATGTAAAAGCAGACTTGACCTCACAGACAGCTGTTGTAAAATATGACAAAAGCAAAATCACAATCGATGAAATGGAAAAAATCATAAATGATTTGGGATTTGAACTGCTTGGAATCGACGGACAGACAGACATTGATGAGGAAGAAATATATGAAAATGATTTAAAAGACAAGAAAAACAGGATAATCGCAGGGCTGGTTTCATCAGCAGTGCTTATGATTTTGATGTATGGCCGATGGGATCCGTTAATGGCCGTTACAATGGGAACGCCTGTATCATCAATGGGACTGCTGTCGCTTATCCTCAGCATAATACCATTTTTATATGTTTCACTGCCTATTTTAAAAGCCGGAATCAACGGACTAATTCATAAAAACCTTAATATGGATGTAATGTATTCCATGGGTATACTGGTGGCCTATATATCAAGTATTCTGGGAACATTTTCCATTGTGCTGGACCATACCTTTATGTTTTACGAATCAGCATTAATGCTTCCCTCATTTCTAATGATTGGAAGATATCTTGAAACAAAAGCAAAAAAGAAAACTTCAGATTCAATACGCCAGCTAATAGGACTGCAGCCAACAACGGCAACACTGGTTGAACTTGAAGAAAATGAAGTATTAACACAAAAGGAAGTTGAAATCGGCGAAATAAAATTATCTGACACATTCCTTGTAAAACCCGGAGAAAAAATACCTGTAGATGCCAGGGTTATAAGCGGTCAGTCATATGTTGATGAATCAATGATTAACGGTGAACCGATACCAAGAGTTAAAAAAAATGGTCAGGATGTTTTTGCAGGAACCATAAATCAGGATGGGGTGCTGATAATTGAAGCACAAAAAATTGGAAAAGAAACATTATTGTCAAATATAATAAGGCTTGTTGAAAAGGCACAGTCATCAAGACCTCCTGTTCAGAAATTTGCAAATACAATAGTAAGCTATTTTATTCCTGTAATTCTTACAATAGCTATTCTGGTATTTTGCATATGGTATTTTATCCTGGGTTCAACACTGCTTTTTGCTCTTACATGTCTGATATCAATTCTTGTTGTGGCTTGTCCCTGTGCCCTTGGACTTGCAACACCAACAGCAGTGACGGTAGGTGTGGGAAGAGCATCCCAATATGGTATATTAATCAAAAACGGAGATACGCTGGAAAATGCAGGTAAAATTGATGCTGCAGCATTCGATAAAACAGGAACAATAACCTATGGAAAACCTCAGATAGATGACATAATAACGTTTGACATTTCTGAAGACGAGCTGATTGTGCTTCTTGCATCAGTTGAGAAAAACTCAAATCATCCGATAGCAAAAGCTGTTGTCAGCTATGCCGAAGGTTTAAAATTAATGAATCCTGATAATTTTGAAAATATAAGCGGCAAAGGAATTAAAGCAGAAATCAACGGGAATGAAATTCTTGTAGGCAATATGACTTTGATGGAAGCCAATGATGTTGAAATTCCCGATGAAATAATCTCTGAATATAACGGTCTTGTGAGTGAAAACAAAACAATAATAATTTTAGCTGAAAATTCCATCATCAAGGCAATTATAAGCTTATCAGATAAAATTAAGGAAAATTCTAAAAGAACAATTCGCGAACTCCATAATATGGGTATTGAAACATACATGCTGACCGGAGACAATGAAAATACTGCAATGTCTGTTGCCGAAGAGGTTGGAATAAAAAATGTCAAAGCAGGAATACTTCCGGAAAACAAGCTGAACATAATAAAAGACATACAGTCAGACAGGTCAAAAAAAGTATTGTTTGCAGGAGACGGAATCAACGATGCACCGGCTTTAACACAGGCCGATATAGGTGTGGCCATGGGAAATGGAACAGATATAGCTATGGAAAGTGGAGATATAGTAATAATGGAAGGGGATTTGGAAAATGTTGTTGCATCAATACAATTTTCTAAAAAAGTAATGAGAAGAATCAGGGAGAATATATTCTGGGCATTTGCATACAACTCCATTTTAGTTCCGGTCGCAGCAGGAGTATTATATCCGAACTTCGGAATAATGTTTCAGCCGGAATACGCAGGTCTTGCAATGGCACTAAGCTCTGTGACTGTTATTTCACTTTCGCTGATGCTTAAAAGATATGTTCCACCAATTAAAAATCATTAGCTATTCCATATTGTGTTTAATAATTATTTAGGATATTAAAATCATGGGGATATTTAACACTTCTGATTTAACTTTATTAATTGGGTATAATACTCTGCCACAGATGTATTCCGGCCAATTTGTTAAATCATGGTTTTATTGGTACTGTTAAATGCATGTTGTATAAATAGTGTAATATACCACAAAATTTTTTACACAATCCTATAATCTCCATTATAAGTTGAATTTTACAATATGTATTGGGAATTAACAATCATTTTTCCTTCCAAAGCGAAAAATTTTACCCCATATTTATTATTGACATATATAAGAAAAATTTATCAGATAAAGATAATCCAATGGGATATTAAAACTAATTTGGACAATCAGCAATCTCTGATTTCATTGTCAAAAACCAAAATAATAATAAAAATTTTTCAACCAATATTTCATAAAATAAACGAGTATAAATTATTTATAATGCCCTAATTAAAAATTCTTATTGATATGTGATGATTAGTAATATTTAAATCAAAAATAATTCTTTTAAGTGATTTTCATATTGTTTAATTGTGTCATACCGTGGAGCATATGGCAGAAGACAAATTAATTTAAATTTCAGCATTGAAAATATCATTAATTACATGATAAGATAAATTTTTCCTTAGTATCTCTACCGCAAAAAATATTATATTGTATGATCTTGAATTTCTGGAAAATCAAATTACATACTAATAATCGCTTAAAATCCATTATGGTTTGATAAATTCTATTTACAGTGATAATTGTCTTGATATTACGATTTCTCTCATATCAAAGATGATTGTTTTAATTACAATAAGATGTAAAATCAGTATATTTTTATTTATTTTTTTTTGAATATTAATTGTTTTTTCCCATTTGATTCTTTTGTATATGATTTGGAATAATAATCTAATTGATGCAATATTGTCCTGATGTGCTTTAATGTAAAATCCAAGTTAAATGTTTTTTTAATAATTTCGTGTGCTTTTTCTGTTGTTAAATATTCTGTTTCTGAAAACAAAATGTCCAATTCTTCTTTATCCTCTTCGGATAAGCTTCCAGGTCTTCCGGAACGATGTTTTGTTTTTAATCCATCAACACCATTTTCATTCCAACGATTTAACCAGGAATATGCAGTTGATATGCTAATTTCTTCGAGTTTTGCTGCTTCTTCAATTGACTTGCCATCATATAAGTGCCGTATGAAATATAATTTATTCAGTATTTTATTGTCTTCTTCCAATTTTCTTATTTTTTTATTTAACTGCTTTTTATTCATTAATTTTTTAACTCTTTTGTTATTAGGTCTTGCCATGAGTAATAATTATATTATTCATTATTTTAATAACTTTAGTTTTTTATAAATAAAGGAGAATCCGTGTGTTTCGGAACTTATAATTATATCTTTTGCAAGTGCGACTAGTCGCACTTCAAAAAAACCTTTATAAAACCTCAGACAAAGCATAAATCAAACTGTTTAAACGCAGTTTTATTTGATTTGAATATTTAATTCGGGTCATTTTATTTAAAAACAATCGATTGTTTAATATAAATCAAAAATAGCTTTTTAAAGCTATATTTTTCAATAATGATATAGTGAGATGAAAAAATTGGGTAGAAAACGGTTATTTATAAAACCTTTTGATTTGGCTCATTATATAATGTTTAATGAGTATCCAGTAGAGTATATTAAAACAATTGATGTTCCGGGTACCTTTGTTGAAAAAATTAGTACTCGTGTTCATTTAAAAAATGGCATTAGTGGTGAAATGGATTCTGCATTTATTTTAAATCCGGATGGTGAAATTTTGAAAGAAAAAGTTGCGGCTTGTCTGGAGCATCAGACTACACCTGTGCA
>CADBPS010000125.1 GCA_902796575.1 uncultured Methanobrevibacter sp.
AAATTAAATAAATTAAAGAAAAATTAGTAGAAATCAATAGTGAAAATAAGAAAAAAATTCAAAAAAATCTTAAGTTTCTAGCAGTGCTAATAAAGTAAGTTTTTTATATTATCATAAATCAATATTATTAATATATAATAAAATATTACAAAGTAGTTTATTATAAAGATTAATTTTAAAGGTGAAAATATAATGGCAAATCAACCAATTTTTATTCTTCCTGAAGGAACTGAAAGGTATTCTAAAAGAGATGCTTTAAGGATGAATATCATGGCTGCTAAAGTATTGGCAGGCATCGTTAGAACAACCCTTGGTCCTAAAGGAATGGACAAAATGTTAGTTAGCAGTATGGGTGACATTACTGTTACTAATGATGGTGCAACCATAATGAGAGAAATGGAAATTGCACAACCTGCTGCACGTATGCTCGTAGAAACCGCTAAAAAACAAGAAGAAATTGTTGGAGACGGAACAACTTCTGTTGTTGTTATAGCTGGTGAATTATTAATTAAAGCTGAAGAATTATTAGACGATGGCATTGCAACCTCAGTTGTCGTTAAAGGATTTAAAAATGCTAATAGAAAAGCTATTGAGATATTGGAAGAAATAGCTATTGATGCAGATGATAAAAAAACTCTTAAAAATGTTGCTGTTACTGCAATGAGTGGTAAAGGATCAGATTATGCTAAAGAACATCTAGCAGATTTAGTTGTTGAAGCTGCTTTAAGAATTGAAGAAGACGGTGTTTCTGATATTGACAACATTAACATTCAAAGAGTTTCAGGTGATTCTGTAGAAGATTCATTTTTAGCAAAAGGTATTGTTATTGATAAAACTCCTTTATCCAAAAGCATGCCTGAATCTGTTGAAGATGCAAAAATTGCAATTATGAAATATCCTATTGAATTAAAAGATATCAATACTGATACTAAAATAGACATTACTTCTCCTGATCAGTTTGCAGCATTCTTGGATAATGAAGAACAGATGATTAAAGATTTAGTCAACCAGATTGTCGATTCCGGTGCCAATGTATTATTCTGTCAGAAAGGAATTGATGACATGGCAGAACATTATCTTAGAAAAGCCGGTATTATGGCTTATAAAAGAGTTAAAAAATCAGATATTGAAAGGATTTCAAAAGCTACCGGTGCCAAGTTAGTTACTGATATTGAAGATTTAAGTGAAGACAAATTAGGTAGTGCCGGAAAAGTATATCTTGAGAAAATTTTCGATCATAATTTAACTTTCATTGAGGAATGTGAAAATCCAAAAGCTTCATCTATTGTTTTAAGGGGAAGTACCCGTTATGTTACCGAACAGATATCTAGAGCTTTGGATGATGCTTTAGGAGTAGTAGCTGCTACAATCGAAGAAGGCAAAGTCCTTATTGGTGGTGGAGCTTGCGAAATTGATTTAGTCAAACAATTAAGGGATTATGGTGAATCTGTAAGTGGAAGAGAACAATTAGCTATTTTAAAATACGCTGAAGCACTTGAAGTAATTCCAAAAACTTTAATTGAAAATGCAGGTTTGGATACTATAAATATGATCGCTGATTTAAAAGCAGCTCATGAAGACTCCAATGCTATGGGTATTAATGTATTCAATGGTAAACTTATGGATATGAATGAAGCTGGTGTCATCGAACCTTTAAGAGTTAAAATACAGGCTTTACAATCTGCTGGTGAAGCTGCTGAAATGATTTTACGTATTGATGATATGATTGCTGCCAGCAATGCACTTAACTCTACAGGTCCTGATGAATCAGGCAATGATAATAGCGGTATGCCTCCAATGCCTCCTGGTGGTATGGGTGGTATGCCTCCAATGATGTAAACTTGCTTTACATCTCTTATTTTTTTTATTTTATTATTATGAATACTTGATTTTATTTTCAGTTGAAGTTATTTTAGCTATTTTATCATATAATGCATGTTTATTTCTAGAATTTAATATAACTTCCTTTACACTTATTTTATTATTGCTGGTTATTTCAACCTTTGTTGATTAATTATTCATTTATTGTTAGTTTATTAGTGGTCTAATCAACTTAATATTGATTTAATTTATTGTTTTAACAATTTTTAACATATATTTTTCTAAATTCAATGGATTTAAGCCATTTAATTTAATAAATAACTTTATATAAGATATTATATTATACTATATACCAATGGAAGAACAAAGTCTTTTTTTCCATAGTTGTTAAAAAATAAATTATGAGGAGGTTAAAATATTTTGAAAATGCGAATATTTTTTGCATTGGCAGTACTGCTGGTTGTATTTACATCGGGTAGTATCGCTTTTGCAAATGAGATGAATACTACAGATACCTTGGAATGTGATTCATCTGTTGATGTTGTTTCTAATGTCAATGTTGATGAGGTACAGGAGTATTCAAATAATTTATCTAATAACAACTTAAATGATTTTAACGAAAACACAATTGCTTCAGGCAATACTTCTGTCAAGATTGACGTGCCTGATGTTGAATTGTACTACAAAAATGGAACCCATTTAGTTGCTACTTTAAGTGATGTCAACGGGGAAAATCTAAGTAACAAGTCTTTAAAATTTGAAATTAGTAAGCTTAATTACACTAGGACAACTAACAGTTCTGGTCAGGCTTCTATTGCAATTAATTTAGTTCCGGGAAATTATTCCGTGAATGTATACTATCTTGGTGACGATAACTATTCAAGCAGTAATGCAACAGCTTCAGTTAGTGTTTTACCTACAATCTTTGCTGATGATATTGTTAAGTATTACTTGAATGATACTCAGTATTATGTTTTTTTCCTGGATAATAACGGTAATCCGCTAATTAATACTACTGCCACTATGAATATTAACGGCAGATTTTACAGCAGAACTACTAATGAAAAGGGTATTGCTAAGTTAAATATTAATCTGCCTGTTGGCAGCTATATTTTGACTGCATATCACCCTATTACAAATGGTACATTGGCCAGCAATATTGAAGTACTGCCAACAGTGCTTTCTGAAGATATTGTTAAGTATTACAGAAATGATACTCAGTATTATGCCACATTTTTAAACGGCACAGGTGATGCAGTGGCTAATACTCTTGTTAAATTTAATATAAATGGAGTGTTTTATCACAGAACTACCAATGGTAGCGGTGTTGCTAAGATGGATATTAATCTACCTGGTGGCACTTATGTTTTAACTGCATATCATCCGATTAATAACGGTACAACAGCAAGTACAATTGAAGTGCTGCCTGTTATATCTGGTGAAAATATTGTTAAAGTGTTCCAGGATCCTAAAAAGTATTCTGCTACATTCTTAAATAGTACAGGTGCTGCTTTAGCCAATACTGGAGTTAAATTTAACATTAATGGTGTTTTTTACACCAGAACAACTGATGATAATGGTACTGCCAGTTTGCCTATTAATTTGCCTGCTGGCAAATATGTTATAACTGCATATCATCCTAACGGTTATGCAATATCCAACACTGTTGATGTTTTAGCTTCATCAGCAACAAGCATAGTTGTTAAAGATTATTCATTTTATTCTGGAGATACCAAGAAAATTGAATTCAGATTATGTGATCAGTTAAATTATGGTATTGCAAATCAGCAGGTTTCTGTTGCTGTTAATGGACAAACCTACACTCCTACAACTAATGATGATGGTGTGGCCAGTTTGACTCTAAACTTAGATTACGGTGAATACAATGCTACTTATGCATATGCTGGAACTGACAAATATGCTCCTTCTACTAATTCAAGTTTCATTGAAGTATATGAAGGATATGATTCAGAACTCATTGCTGAAGATGCTGTTTTGTATTCAAATTCCGGTGAAACATATAATGTTACTTTAGTTGATGGTGACGGTAATCCTATTGCCAATGAAACTGTTTATATGGGTCTTGATGGCGGTAAAATGTATCCTAGATTAACTGATGCTAATGGTACTGCAAGGTTGACAGTAAACTGGGGTCCGGGCAACTATAATATGGTATCAATATTCAATGCAACCAACTATAAGCCGTTGAGTGTGTATTCATTGATTACTGTAATCAAAAATAATGTATCTGTATTTTCAGGTGAAGATATTACTATCGGATACGGATATCCTAGTAAATTCACAGCTACCTTGAAGGCAAGTGATGTTCCATTATTCGGCAGAAAAGTTATATTCAACATTAACGGTATGAATTATACAAGAACTACCGATATTGATGGTGTTGCTGGTATTAATGTTAATCTTCCAGTTGGTTCATATGTGATTTCATATTATTTCGACGGTGAAGACAGGATTGCTCCTTCCAGCGGTAAGTCCACTGTTACTGTTAAGGAAAGAATTTCTACTGCAGTCACATGGGTATCATCAACAAGTTTTGTTGAAGGATCAACTTCCACTCTTCAGGTTAAATTGACTGATGCAAACAACAATCCTTTAAGTGGAAAGGATATTACCTTCATAATCTCTTCTAAAGAGCATTATGCAACAACTGATGGTGAAGGTGTTGCATCCTTGTCCAGAACTTTCTCATCCGGAACATACTCAGTTGCCTATAAGTATGATGGTAATAATGATTATGCTCCTAGTGAAGGAATAACTCAAATCAGTGTTGCATCCGTTAATACCAATAACTATGGATATTGGGTATTTGGAAGAGACATGCAAAGTGTTAATCTCGAAACATTATCTACATTAGGTACTGGAAATATCTTCTTAAACTTTTACGCATTTGAATTATACGGTGAAAGTGGAGTATTGTCATGGATTAAAACAGCCAATTCATATGGAATAAATGTACATATTTGGATGCAGGCTTTCTATGATGGTGATTGGATTAATCCTGTTTCTGGTGGATCTCCTAATCAGGCATATTTCAACAAAAAAATCGATGAAGCCAAATATTACGCCGGTTTAAGTGGAGTAACAGGTGTACACCTTGATTACTTAAGATATCCTAGTAATGCTTATAGGACAGCTGGGGCTGCAAATGCTATAAACCAGTTTGTAAGTCAGCTTACTGCAGCTGTTAAAGCAGTTAATAAAGATATTATTGTTTCCGCTGCTGTAATGCCTGAAACCACTAATAATATATATTTCTATGGTCAGGATATTCAGACTTTATCAAAATATCTTGATGTCATTATTCCAATGCAGTATAAAGGAAATTATAATTCAGGTTCCAGCTGGTTAACTTCAACTACGAACTGGTTTGTTGCCAATTCAAATGGTGCTCAGGTTTGGTCAGGATTGCAAACCTATGTATCTGATGATAATGCTGCTAAACTGACAGTTTATGAGCTTACAAATGATGCACAGACTGTTCTTAATGCAGGTGCTGACGGAGTTGTTTTATTCAGATGGGGAATCACTAATTTCATAGATTTTAACAGTTTATATAATCCGTCATATGGGGGTTATGTTTCTATGGAAGATATTTTATCTACTGCTACTAATTTGAAAGAATCCATTGAAGCAAATGGTGCACTGCCTAAAAACATTGCTGTTGGTGAGGAGTATTATTCCGTTCCTCAGGTTTTGGCAATGATGAGTCAGGCAATATTGGTATTGAATGATGAAATTGAATCGGATATTATAGCACCTATTGTTTCCAATCCGGATAATTCTTCAGGCGATGATATCTATTCAGATCTCTTTGAAGAGGATTATTTACAGGTATCCCGCGATATTTATTCATATTGTATCTCTCAAAGAAAGGCTCCGGACAATATTAATTCATCAATTGGATTAATCAAATATGAAACATTAGTCTATATGGAATCCAAAATTCTATCATTTATAGAATCCCATATTGACTTCCCGAAATATGTTATTGTCAACAACTTGCTTGATCATCATAACCTGACGGTTACTATGTGTCCAAGTGCTTCCGACAGCGGATATGTCTATGGAAACTATACTACAACCTGGTTAAATTACTGTCCTGAATGTGAAGCTTATGGTACATTACTTGTCAATCCAAAACACACTCCTGAAGGTGAATTAACATGTTATCACTGTGACTGTGATTATTGTGGTGTTTCAGGTCATGAAAAAACTGAATCTTCAGGTTTAGTGTTAATAAGGCTGTCAGACAGTGTTCCAGTTTCTGAAGGTGATGTTGGAATAGCTATTCCAATCGGAAGTATTATTGATGGTGCTGCCTATGTAAAATATTATATTGAGGAAAATGAAGCTTTACCTGATTATGTTGTTTTACCTTTAGGCAAATACTCTATGCCTCAATTCCTATACCTGATGGGCAGAGCTATTACTATGATTAATTCCAGTTCCAATGGAAGCGTAACTGTTATCAGTGTTGATAATCCTTCTACACCTGCCGGTGATCTTATTAATGGTCAGTTATCTAAAGATGAATATGTTGATGTTGCCAACAGGGTAGCTAATTTCGTCAGCCAATACTCTCAGGCTCCAAACTATGCTTCATCTAATTTAGGTAAGATTGCTTATTCCGAATTATTGGATTCATTCTCACGTATATTGGAGTATTATGGTGAGCATTCCACTTTACCTTCTTCAGTTCAAATTGTTTATGAAGGTCAGTCATCAAAATCCATTGCTGATTTATCAAAATCATTAATCAATGGATTAACAACTGACAGGGATAAAGCGGTTGCTTTATATAATTATGTTAGGGATTATATTTCCTATTCATTCTATTATAATTCTCAGAAAGGTGCTGAAGGTACATTAACTTCAGGTTCAGGTAACTGTTGTGATCAGGCTCAGCTGCTTGTTGCAATGGCAAGGTCTGTCGGTTTAACTGTCAGATTTGCTACTGGATACTGTACCTTTAGCAGCGGTAGTTACGGCCATGTATGGGTTCAGTTTAATATTGACGGTTCATGGATTAATGCAGATCCGACCAGTAACAGAAATTCCTTTGGTGTTATTAATAATTGGAATACTAATACCTACTCCAGCAGAGGAGTATATGATGTTTTACCGTATTAGGTTTCATTTTTAGTTAAATATTGTTTAAAATTGTTAATAATTAATTTTATTAACAATTATCTTTTTTTTATTCAGATATTCCTTAAATTTCCATTTATAAAAACTTTTTTATACTTCCAAAATCATACTATAATTATTACTTTTTAGGTGATTTTTAAATGGCCACGGATAATATTAGTGAAAACATTGAAGAATATTTGGAAGTTCTTTACAGGAATGGAAGCAACAAGGAACAGGTTTCAACTACCACTATTTCCAATGATTTAAATATTGCACCGGGTAGTGTAACTCAAATGCTTAAAAAATTAGAAAAATTGGGTTATATAGATTATACTCCATATAGGGGTGCTTCATTAACTGACGAGGGTATGCGAATTGCTCAAAAGATTACCAGAAAGCATAGGATTTTGGAAAAGTTCCTGACGGATGTTTTAAATATCAAAGAAGAAAATGTCCATGAACAGGCATGTAAAATGGAACATACCTTATCTGACGAAGCTGAAAGGGCCTTATGTACAATGCTGCATCATCCTGATTTATGTCCGGACAATAACATTATTCCTGCATGTGACCTGGATTTTGACAGCTGTAATCAGTGTTTTTCTGTCAGTGATTTTGATAATATTATCAACAGAAAATTTAATTTGTTATCAATTTCTGAATTAAATGATAATTCTGAAGGCATCATATCTTTTATAAGAGGAAATAATGAATTATTGGATGAAATAACTGGATTCGGAATTTCTATAGGTGATCATATTCATTTCGTTTCTTCAAATGATAATATCTTTTTGGTTTACATCAACGATGAAGAATTTAACCTTCCGATTGAAATGGCAAACAATATTTTTGTCAGGGTTTAATTCGTTTCAAACCTTTTTTTCTAAAATTATATATAATGTTAGTCTTATAATGATATAGTATTCGAATATATTTTTTATTTTGCGGTGTTTTAATGCGTGGTAATTTATCTAATGAAATGGTGTCAGTTAAAATAGAAGAAGGTAGTAAAAGACCAATAGCTTTACATGAAAAAAGTTTTTTTGGTAAAATTGAAGAGGATTATTTACATCTTTCTCTTATAGAGGCATGTTATTTACTGGAGAAGAATCGTCTTGACATTTATGAGGATGATACAAAGTGCAGTTTGTCCTATTTCATTGGATTGCTTAAAGAAAATGATATTTATGCCAAGTATATTGTTTACAGGGATTTAAAAGACCGAGGTTATGTGATTAAGACAGGTTTCAAGTACGGTTCGGAGTTTCGTTTATATGATCGTGGAAGATCTCCGGGTAAAGGTCACTCTGACTTTTTAGTTAAAATCATATATGAAAATTTTGATATTAGTGTACTTGATTTTTCAAGTTATGTGAGAGTATCTCATGGAGTTAACAAAAAACTTCTTCTAGCTATTGTAGACGATGATTTTGATATTACCTATTACAATGTTGAATGGACTAGGCCATAATTAGGCAATTGTATTTGATAGGTTTATAGCTTAAGTTAAAGAAATATGATATGAATTTTTATTTAAATAATAGTGTTAATAAAAAGGTGGTTTATATGATTGATCCATGGACATCAACAAGTGTTGATTATGATAAGTTGGTTCGTGAGTTTGGTATTAAGGAAATTTCAGATATTATTGACACGATTAAGAATCCTCCAAGATTAATTAAACGTGGAGTAGTGTTTGGACATCGTGAATTCAATGAAATCAATGATTTGATTAATAAAAAGGAAGATTTTGCTGTTGTAACTGGAATGATGCCGAGTGGTCAGATGCACATTGGTCACAAGATGATTATTGATCAGCTGATATGGTATCAGCAAAAAGGAGCATTTTTATCCCTTCCAATAGCTGATTTGGAAGCATATGCTGCAAGGAATATGAGCTTTGAAAAAGGCAGACAGATTGCAATTGAAGAATACCTGACAAACTGGATTGCATTGGGATTAGACCTGGATAATGATAACGTTAACGTATATCTGCAATCCCAAAATAAATCGTTATTTGATTTGGAATTTAAATCTTCTCGAAAAACCAATTTTAATCAGTTACATGCCATATATGGTTTTGATCAGTCAACTAATATTGCACATATGCAGTCTCCCCTGATGCAGGTGGCTGATATATTGCTTCCTCAATTAGAAGAATTTGGCGGTCCGAAAAAAGTTCTTGTTCCTGTTGGAATAGACCAGGATCCTCATATCAGATTAACAAGAGATATTGCACACAGACTGCATGATGAACTGGGCTTTATTCAGCCGGCTTCAACATATCACAGGTTCCTGACAGGTTTAACCGGAGATAAGATGAGCAGTTCAAAACCTAATACCGCAATTTATTTAAATGAATCTCCTGAAATTGCTGCTAAAAAAGTTAAAACAGCAAAAACCGGCGGAAGAGAATCGCTGAAAGAACAGAAAGAATTAGGTGGAGAAGTTGACAAATGTGTAATCTATGAAATGCTTGTTTATCATCTTATTGACGATGATGGTGAACTTGAAGAGATTCGTCAGGAATGTTTGGACGGTCAGTTGCGTTGTGGTGACTGTAAGCTGAGAACATCCCAACTTATGGAAGAATTATTTGAAGATTTAAAAGATAAACAGGTTGAGGCTTCTGAAATTGCTAAAACGTTGTTGTGATGAAATTAAACTGGCATTTATTGAAAACAAGATTTTCATTATTATTTCATTTTTTATTCTTGTTTTTTCCCTGCTTTTAGGATACTTTCTCCAGCCGTTACTCTTTGACTTTTTAAATCCTGCAGTTGATGAGTTAACCCAGAAAGTCGACAACGGAATTATTCAGCTGACTTTTCATGATATTTTCATTAATAACCTGATTATTATATTTCAGATGTTTATATACGGAATGCTGCTTTGTCTGTCAATTGTTGTTTTAGCATACAATGGATTTTTCACAGGATATTATGTTGCTATCAGCCAAGATTTCTTTAGAACATTAGCATTTTTGCTCCCTCATGGAATTTTTGAACTGCCTTCTTGTGCACTTGCATGTGCTTCAGGACTGGTTTTGTTTAATTTCCTCTATCATCTTTTAAAATCCTATTATTATGAGTATACTTTCAAAGATGCATTTTTATGTAATTTTAATAAATTAAAACAGGCTGTGATTATTTTTTCTGTGGCGGTTGTTTTAATGGCGATTGCAGGTTTTATTGAAGTTTACATTACTATTCCACTAGCTAATTTCATTTTGTGCTGGAATTTTCTAATTGTTTTTCAATGAGTTTTATCCTTAAATTATTCTTTTTCCATTTATAGATTTTATAATATGTATACGGATTATTTCAAATGCTTCTGTAGGGAGCGTAATATAAAACAGCGTACTGTAAAAGGATATGAATCAGCTATTAATCAATACACTTCTTTTCATAACCTCTCTATCGATGAATTAATATTGGAAGCTATTAATGATGAAGAAAAAAGAATTCCTCTTAAAAATCGAAAATTAAAATATCGACTAATGGATTTTAGAAGTTTTCTTTTGAACAGCAGTCTGTCATATGCCACGTCAAAAATATATTTTACATATATAAAATCTTTTTATAAACATTTTGAAGTCGAAATACCTTATATCCCTCTGGCAAAATACGGGAAAGAATATGAAACCAATTATTTTGATATTCCAACCAAAGATCATATTGCGCAGGTACTTGAAATAGTGTCTGTTGACTTGAAGGCAGTAATATTGTTCATGTCATCTTCAGGAACAGCAAAAGCCGAGACACTATCTTTAACCGTTGGAGATTTTATTGATGCATGCAGAGACTATCATCATGGCGGCAGTATTACTTATATCCTTGATGTTTTGGGATCCCGGAAAAATATGGTTCCGACTTTTTATCTAAAACGTATAAAAACAGATAAATATTATTACACCTTCTGTTCACCCGAGGCCACTTATTATATTGTTAAATATTTAAAAACAAGAAAAAATCTTAATAAAGATGATAAGCTATTTGATTTTTCGGATTCTTTTCTTTTAACTCGTTTTCAGCAGATTAATGATAATATGGGGTGGGGATTTAAGGGAAAATATCGTTTCTTTAGAACCCATAGTTTACGTAAATTTCATGCCTCCAATATCGGACTGGCCGTTGAATATATAGATTCCCTGCAGGGAAGAGGAAAAAATGAAATTCACAGGAGATATGTTAAAACGAATCCTCAAAAATTAAAGGAGATTTATGCTTCAGCTATGAAAAATGTGATGATTTATAATGATTTTCACCGTGAGAGAGAAAATCAGGAATTTACTATTGTGATTAATGTATTTTTGTCCGGAAAAGAGTATAATCTCATGTAGTTTTTTTTGCAGGAAAATGATTTTATCAGTATTTATTATGTGATTTAAATATTTACAAAAGAATAAACAAATTTAGTAATTTTTATCAATGTCGTCAAGTTGATTTTTTATTTTAACTCTTTGTTTTTAAATTATTAGATTATTATTACTTTTTTGGTGTTAAT
>CADBPS010000126.1 GCA_902796575.1 uncultured Methanobrevibacter sp.
AACCATGCATCACTGTCTCTTACTCCCGAGTGGTGGGCTATTTCATCATAACCTAAATATGTTGAGTATGCAACATCAACATCTCCAACCATCATGTCTCCAATTAATGTTGAAGTATTAATCTCCCTCATAAATACGTTTGTAACGGCTCTTGTTGGAATGTATACTATTCCACGCCTTATTCTTGGTCTGATGTTTTTTATGGAGTGTGTGATTTGTGACCAGATTTCACGTATTAAATCTGCAAGAAACAAAGCTATTATACGTGCAAAATTGCTGGGATTGGAGAATACGGAGTACCATGCTTTATTGTATAACTTTTTAAAGTCCATTATCTTACTGAATGTAAATATTACATTATCGGTATCTCCTGAGAATAAATTTGATCTGCTTGCTCCATTATCTACTAGCAATCCGTTTCCATCTGAAATTCTCTGTTCCAATTCAGGTACCTTACTGATTCCGGAACACTGCATCATCTGATTGCTGTTGCTTTTTTCTATCCATCTGAATGCAACAATACCTTCATTATTCCCATGAAGAATTCCCGCCTGACTTGCACCGGTCTGGGAAGACAGATCAGTTTCCCACATTCGGAGAGTGTAATCCTCGCTGTCAATCATTTCTTTCATGGTCGGCATCTCTCCTCTTTCGACCGCTTCACATAAAACTTCGTGGGCAAGTCCGTCAATTTCAACAATAATTACTCCGGGATAATCCTTGGTTTCACTTTTTCTTTTCTTTTCTGCATCTCTTAAAACAGATCTGTAATATGAGCTGTCATCTTCAATCGTTATCAGTGCAGAGAGTATGGTTGTAACAGCGGCCATTGCCAATGGGGCAAGGATAAGTGCGCCTCCTTTAATTTCTATTCCAAATAATGGTCCGAACAGCTGAAGCAGTAATCCATTCAGTATTAATGTTCCGACACCGAAGGTTAAAACTAAGAATGGCATAGCTATTCTTGTCAAAATAGGCCAGAGTAATGCATTAATTAAACTGATAAATATTACCAAAAGTATTATGTCATCAAATTGACTAAATTCTACTCCCAATCCTAAAACACTTATTAAATATATTCCCAAGACATTTCCAATAAATACAATCAAACTTCTTTTCAAATTCCTTTTTGGGGTTCTTTTCTTTGTAGTCTCCATAGTAATCAGCTTTCATTGTTTATTCTAAATAATTTTTAATCATTTCAAATGGGTAACTTTCCGGTGTATTGCTCTATTTCGCCTTTGGCATCATCCAAATTAACTCCTGTTTTTTCCTCCACTGAAGATTTAACATCATTTAAAGTGGTATTGTTTGTATAATTATTTTTTGACAGTAACTCTCCAGTTATGTTTTCTGCAATAGTAATAGTATCGTTTAAGTCAGTATCGTCCGGATAAACATTTTTGTACTGTACTGACTGGGCCATGTGGGACGCCACATCCCTGTCATTGCAGCAAATCAGGATATTGTCGTGAGTGGTTTCATTAGATAACGGAATACAGTAAAATTTACCGTTGTAATTCAATTTAATTATATCAAATAAATGGATTTCGATTAATTCATCAGCATTTATTACATAACATTCAAAACCGTCAACGTTCTGCTTTTCTCCATTTTTTATTAAATCTGTCAGACTGTCAAAACCTAATTCAGTTACTTTAATAATATTCTTGTCCTCGTTGCTGTTGTATGTAACCAGTATTCCATTGTCCCAGTGCCAAATTTTAGCACTTTCAATTTCTCTGTCATATTTGGTTTTTTCTGCTGGAACTTCTATGCTTGTCCCGTTTGGTGTTATTTCAATTTTTTCATAGTTAACTGAAGTTAACATTACCAGAATAATACCTGCGACAATGATTAGAATTATTATTCCAATTATAATTATTTTTTTATTATCCATGAAGCACACCTTTATTGAGTATTCGGTTATTTTTTTCCAAACCATATGTTTGGGACAACCTGAACAAAACAACTGTGACTGTTTAAAAGTTGTTCTTCATAATATAAATAACTTAAAGTTCTATCCTATGGAATTTGTTGTTAAAAAATCTAAAAATGACTCTCAATTAAGTATAATCCTAAACATTCATTTTTTAGACTAAAAACGGTATTAGGAAAGTTATATTGATTTTAAAAAATGGCATGAAAATGGGGATAAAATATGCCAATCAGTACTCAAATGTGGAGAACCGCACAGGACAACATTAAATAATGAAAATCAATAAGTGTTATATGAAATAAAAGCATTACCATTTAAAAATTAATTACTGAACATTTCCCATAATTTTGATTAAAACTTTCCAATTGATAATACGGGTTTACGGGTTATGGTAAAAATTATTCTCATTAGGAGGGAAAATATTGTATTTTTGATAAATTTTATCTTAGGGAAAAGATTGCCTTATTATTAAAAATTATTCTTTAAGCTTATTTTTACCAAATAAAAGCAATATTGCTTTTAAAAATTAGTTAACTATATATTTTATAATGTTAAAGCTAATGCTATGGATAAAATAAAGGAGGTGTTATTATTACATCTGAATCAATACTTTTAAATAAAAACGGAGTAATATTAGCTAGTGATTTAGCAGTAACAACACCCGAGAATAAATCTTATATCTGTGGCACAAAAATATTTGAAATAAAGGAAAACTGTCCTGTAGCAATCATGATTAATGGAAATTTGGAATTTGAAGAAATTCCTCTTGAAACATTAATTGGCGAATTTGGAAAAACAATTAATTGTGATGAAATTAAAACTATAGAAAGAGTTAAAGATGAATTCATTAAATATTTATCCGAAAACACACAATCTACATCACTTGATGAATATTTATCATGGATTTTATATGATTTCAAAGAAGAATTTTGTGAAAAAATTTCTGAATACGGATTTGATCAGACATTAAGCACATATAAACAAAGGGAATTGGCCGAGTATGTTAAAGATTACAAAAACTTCTCAAATGAGTTTTTTGATATAATTCCTGATGATAAAGATAAAACTCATTATAATCATGAAATCTGGAAAATATTTTCCAATTATCTATTATTTGAAGGAACGGGAGTAGTATTTGCTGGTTTTGATATGGATAACTTCTATCCGAGCTATTTTGAAATAAATATTCACTTTAACAATAATGGTGATATAATCTATGATGAAGTTGATTCAAAAACAAACTGTAAAGAACCTGTAATAAAAGTTTTTGCTATAAATGAGGAAGCATATGCTTTTTTAACAGGTGTCAGCAGTGATTTTGAAGAACACATTAATCGTCATCTTAAATATTTCAAAGATGATTTTTTAGTGGAATTTCGGGAAAATTTAACTGGTAAAAATTATGATTCTAAAGATATTGAATATATTATTTCATCAATAAACTTATATTTAAATAATTTCTATTCAAATATTTGTGAAAGTATTGAAAATTATAAATTAAGATCACTTAATGTGATATCTGAATCATCGGGATATTTGCCAAAAACAATATTGTGGGAATTGGCTAATCATCTAATAGTATTGTCTGCTTTAAAACAAAAATTCTCATCAGAAAATGAAACAGTAAGTATAGAAACCGAAGGAGTATTTTTAACAAAAAAGAACGGAATTGAATGGATGAAAAAAAGAACATGAATGTTTAAATAAAATAAAATGCATATAACCAAGTGGGTGAGACAAATGATGTGGGTACCAAAAAAAAGAAGAGAAAAAATAAAAAAGCAACTTATTGAAGAACAAAGGGCAAAGTTTAGGGCGGATTTAGCAAAGACTTCAGAAAAGGTTTTTTCTGATGAAACTTTAGATAAGATTCTTTCTAAGAGAAATTAATCTTGTAAGTGCCATCACCATTGGATTGTATTAAAAATTTAATTGGGCACTGTAAATCATATTCACGTATTGTTAAAAATCTAATTTTTGGAATAACAAGTAATATGTCGGATTAAATGCTGAAATCATGTAGTATTATATATCTAAAAATATCATGTTCATTCCAAATAAGGAATACTACTTTTAAATCATGAATAAATAAAAATATGATTAAATAACATGTTGCATATGTGTATTAATGAAAATTAAAATCACAAATTTTTTAAACGGATATTTAAATATGATTAAAATCAATTATATATCATTGAAGAATGGAGGAAAATATTATGCTAAATAAAAGGATATTATTTGTAAGTATTTTTATTGTGTGTTTGATAGCTATTTCAGCTGTCAGCGCAGGAAATGGAAATACAACAAAGGATGATGCAATGCATCAGGTTTCCCTGATGCAGTCATTTATGCATGGTGAATATGATGGTGTAGTTACTGTCGGAGAGTTAAAGTCCTGGGGAGATACCGGTTTAGGTACTTTTGAAGGTGTTAATGGTGAAATGATTGTTTTAGACGGTGTGGTCTATCAGGCAAGTGCCGATGGAAGCATTCACGTCATGAATGACAATGAAACTGTGCCTTTTTCAACTGTAACTACTTTTGATGAAGATGAAAAGATATCTGAAATTTCTGCCAGCAGTTTCGATGATTTGACAACTAAACTGGATAAGGAAGTCAAGAAGCACGGAACCAACAATATGTATGTTGTTAAAATCAAAGGTGATTTTTCAAATATCACTGTCAGAAGTGTTGAAAAACAGGAAAAACCGTATAAGGAATTTACAGAAGTTGCAAAAGTTGACCAGAAGGTATTCAATTATACAAACCAGTCAGGAACAATTGTTGCAGTCTACTTCCCGGAATATATGAGTGAACTGAATATGCACGGATGGCATCTGCATTTCCTAAACGACGCCAAAGATAAGGGAGGTCATGTTTTAGGATTGACAATGAAAAACGGAACCGGTGCAATGGATACCGTTCAGGAGTTTGACATGGTTCTTCCTCAGTCGGAGTCTTTTGCTAATATGAATTTATCTGAAAATATGACTTCTAAAATCAATAGTGTTGAATAAAATAATAACTGGTTTAAAGTTCATTTGAATGAACTTAAATTAAACGAATCTAAGGTTCAGGAGCATTTGTTACTTTTTTCAGGCTTCATTTGTTGGTTAAGCTTTTAAAACTTATGGTATCAATCACTTTTCTTGCTGATTCAATAACTGGGTGACTCCTGAATTTACTTTTTTTAATGCTTCCATATTTTGAACATAATTATCCATCATATAAATCTGTAAATGCTTTGTTTGAATTACTACCTGTGGATATTATGGGGTTCAACTTTTTGGGAAAGTTTGCATCCAAATTTATTTAACTGCGAATATTATGCGACAGATGTTAAAAATGCTAATTCTGTCCCTTATAATGGTTTGCTAATTCATAGATTTAATTGAAAATAATCTTGTAAAAAGAACGTGAAGAATGAAGAACCTACTGCTACCTAATTGACCATATAAATATGGAAAGTCGTCACCTGCGGCGACAAGGACATGTAGGCTGAATCCCTAAAAGATTTTTACCTCCCAATCTTCTAATCAATGTTTATGCGTGCTTCACTATTTAAATGTTTCAAAAGTTTATATTCAACATCTGTTAAATACATATATTGGATGGAAAGTTACGTTGAGAGCAATACTTTTTTTAAATAATTAAATAAATGTTTAAATCACTTTTTGATACATAAGATTGAAATAACCAATCGTAATTTATCTAATGTTTAAGACATAACTCCTGACACATACATCACTGCTAGAAACTTAAGCAAAAATTGATTATTTGTTAACACTGTTATATTTTTATTTTAGAAAGTTTTTTATATTTTTATTTGC
>CADBPS010000127.1 GCA_902796575.1 uncultured Methanobrevibacter sp.
ACGCTGAATGTCCTTAACAACTTCTTTTATTGTTTTTTTATCAATAACTGACATTCCTACTAATTTTTTCATTGTATTAGTAAGATTTTCTCCTAAATTTCCAAGCATATTTATCACTTTAAAAAAAATTTATTAATTGAGTATGATATATTTATAGTCATATTAAGTTTTAAAATTTTGTGTGAGACAATGTTAGAAAAAGTTAAGAAATCTTTGGAAACGTCACCAGTTGTGAAAAAAGGAGAGTATGATTATTTTGTTAATCCCATAAGTGACGGAGTTCCAGCAATGAACCCTGAATTACTTAATGAATTGACTGGAAGTATAATTAAACATGTAAATTTAGATGTTGATAAAATTGTAGCTATTGAAGCAATGGGAATTCATTTGGCCACAGCATTATCCTTGAAAACAAATATTCCATTTGTTGTCATCAGAAAAAGACAGTATAACCTTGAAGGAGAGCATGAAATATTTCAAAAAACCGGATACGGTTCATCCAATCTCTATATTAACGATCTGAAGGCAGGAGAGAAAATAATACTGATTGATGATGTTGTAAGTACTGGAGGAACATTAATTTCAACATTGAATGCTCTTAAAGATTTGAAAATTGATATTAAAACTGCAATAGCTGTAATTGAAAAAGGAAAAGGTAAACCATTAGTTGAAAAAGAAACTGGTGTTCCTATTGTCACAATTGTTAAACTGGATGTAGTTGATGGAAAAGTAGTGATTGAAAAAACAATAGAAGATTAAAATGTCATTATACAATATGGATTTGGACAGGGTAATCCGAAAGATAAATTCCAAAAATATAAAAAATGTAGGTCTTCAGTTTCCCGAAGGCCTTAAAATGCAGGCAGTACATATTTCCCGAATTATTGAGGAAGAATGTGATGTAAATGTTATTATTTCAGGAGATCCCTGCTTCGGGGCATGTGATGTCAGCGATTACAAAATGAAAGACTCTGTTGATTTAATTGTTCACTTTGGACATACACCTCTTCCAATCAAATATGAAGTTCCCACACTCTTTATTGAAGCATATGCCAATGTTGATGTGAGAAAAGATTTAATGAAAAGCCTGGAATATTTGAAGGAATATTCAAAAGTGGCACTTGTAACAACAACACAGCATCTGCATCTGCTGGATGAAATGAAAGATTTTCTTGAAGATAACGGAAAGGAAGTTGTTCTGGGCTCATCCAAAAGCACAAAAAAAGGCCAGGTTCTCGGATGCAATTTCTCATCAATCAAAAATCTGGATGCTGAAGTATATCTCTTTATAGGAAGCGGCAACTTTCATCCGCTTGGAATTTACTTATTTACAAAGTCTCCAGTTCTTGCAATAGATCCATACAACAGCGAAATTAGAGAAATGGATGAATATGCAGATAGAATATTAAGAATTAGATTTGCAAGGATTGTTAAAGCACGTGAAGCAAAAAAATGGGGAATTATAATATCATCAAAAGAGGGACAATACAGAATGGAGCTTGCACTTGAGATAAAAAAACAACTTAAAGAAAACGGCATGGAAGGATTTACAATAATGCTTGATAATGTGAATCCCGATGCACTGTTGCCATATCTTGAATTAGATGCGTTTGTTGTTACAGCATGTCCAAGGATTGCAATCGACGATTCACAAATGTATAAAAAACCATTAATAACACCACAGGAATTAGAAATTGTATTGGATAAAAGAGATTGGGAAAACTATCAATTAGATGAAATACTTTTTAGAAAAAGATAAATATAAACATCAATATAACTAGATATGTTATATGAATTTTTCTTAGTTCGGTGATTTTAAATGGATGTAGAAAATGAACGAATTGTAATGCCGGGAGATAAGTTGGGGATAATAGAGCAGTATATACCTGGAGAAGGTACTTATGATGACAATGGAGATATCAAATCATCAGTGCTGGGCAATGTTAATATTAATCCTAAAAAAAGAATAATATCAGTTGACTCCAAATTAGGTAAGCCAGCTGTTTTGAAAAAAGGTGATATTGTATACGGTCAAATCACAGATATTAAATCACAAAGAGCAAATTTTAATATAGAATGTATTAAAGACAATCCACGACCATTGGCATTACCTTATATAGGAGCAATACACATATCCCAAACGAAAAAAAATTATTTGGAAAAATTAAATGATGCATTTAGAATAGGAGACATAGTACAGGCAAAAGTTATTAAAATAACCGGAGAGAATGTTGATTTAAGTACTACAGATAAAGAATGCGGTGTTTTAAAAGCAATGTGTACACGTTGCAGAGATTATATGCATACCACAAAGAAAAAAGATGAAGTTCAGTGTAACACATGCAACAGAAAAGAAAAAAGAAAACTATCCAGTAACTATGTGAATGAATAAGTAAAAAGGTGTAATGATGGATTTTAAAATTATTAAGGAAAGTACAAACGAAATTGAATTTGAAATTGAAAATGAAAGTCATGGAGTTTGTAATGCCCTGAGACATATTTTAATGAGAAATGATGATGTTGAATTTGCTGTTTATAATATTGACCACCCACTTACAGGAAAACCAATAATGACCATAAAAACAAGTCATGGAAGTCCTAGAGAAGCATTAAGAGAAGCTAGTGAAGAATTGAAATCAGATAGCGAAGCATTTAAACAACTTATTGAAGACAATTTATAAAAACTTCAATAATCTTTATTTTTTAGTGATAATATGGGAAAACACAGAAATCCCGGTTTAACAACTGATATTTTTATATATAATGATAAAAATGAATTCATTTTAATAAAACGAAAAAATGATCCTTATAAAAATTTTTGGGCACTTCCAGGAGGCTTTGTTGATTATGGAGAATGTGTTGAAGATGCCGCCATAAGAGAAGCAAAAGAGGAAACCAGTATTGATGTCCGGCTGGAAAAATTAATAGGTGTGTATTCAAAACCAGATAGGGATCCACGAGGCCATACTGTCAGCATAGCATTTACTGCAAAAGGAAATATGGATGATAGAAATGCTGATGATGATGCTGCAGATATAGGCATATTTACAAAAGAAAAATTAGACAAAATAAACTTGGCTTTTGACCATGAAGAAATTATAAATGAATGTCTAAAATCAATATTAAATAATGTATAAGTATAAATAACTTAAAATAGATAGATAGATTATTGACGGAAAAAAGTAATGAGAGGTGCTGATAATGGAATTTTGCCCTGAGTGTGGAGCAATGTTACTCCCGAATGATAATAAACTTGAATGTAACTGCGGATATAAAAAGGATTTAGCTTCAGATAATAAAGAATACTCTGTTTCACAGAAACTAAATGAAAAACAGGGTGTAGTTGATATGGGTGAAGCAATTGATCTTAGATCAAAAGTAAATGAGATTTGTCCGGAATGCGGCAATAAAGAAGCCTATTATGAGCTAAAACAAACCCGTAGTGCAGATGAAGCACCAACAAGATTCTTTGAATGTGCTAGTTGTGGTCACAAATGGAGAGATTATGATTAGAGGAAAGATTTATGAAGGATTCAAAAGAAGAAACAAGAAATAGAATCTCGAATCTAAAGAATATGATGCATAATGTCAAAGAAGGTAAACCTGTTGATACTTTAGATTATGATGACGAACTGGAAGAAGATGAAGAATTAATCCAGTTCCTTAATGAAAAACATGAGGATGAAGAATACGAGATGAACGATTCTTATATATATCATCCCAGAAAAGACAGTGTTTATGATGTAAGTTTAGATGAAGATAGTGAAATCGACAAGGAATATATTATAGAAACTGATATTGATGAAGAAGTTGTTAACTTCCCTCATGATGACAAGTCTGAAGGATTTAATGAAAAAATAGGAGATAACTTTGACAATATAGTAAGTATGGAAATTCATGAAAGGCCTATTTTGGCTGTTGCCAGTTTAGGCTTAGGAATCATACTGATTATTGTTTCCATAATTGTTTTAAATTCAGGTACTGAAAGAATAGTGGATAATGTTGTTTCAGGAGAAAATAACTATATAACCGTTGTTTTATTAATATTTGGATTATTATTAATAATATATGGAATTTTCAAAATATTCAAAATTAAAAGTCCGTTTCACTCAATGATGGAGTCGATGGATAAAATTGAGGATGAGGGCGAAGTTCAAAAAATAGAAGCAAAAGCAGAACCGCCATCCATACCGAAAAGCAACATCCCTCTGGATAAAGAATCCTACAAAGTCGGTGAATTTAATCTCGATGAACTGAAGACAAGTTTAAGAAAATCATTCTCAAACCGTACAAAAACTAATATTGAAGTTAAACCTACAGCTGAGGAAGAAGTTAATGTTGAAGATTTGCCCTTGGCACGTGAAAAATCAGAAAATGAAAAGGGTCTTATAAAAGAAGAAATTGAAGAGAAGAACTACGAACAAGCCCAGCTTGATGGTGAATCTATTGATGAAATTTTTTCACAAGTTAAAGACCTTCCAAAGAAAAAATAGATAAAAAATGGGCCTGTGGTCTAGTCAGGAATGACACAGGACTTCGGATCCTGAAATCGGGGGTTCAAATCCCTCCAGGTCCGTTTACTTTTTAACTCTAACAATAGCTTCCTTGAAAAAATCAGGAATCAGTGATTTATATATCGGACTTTTTAAAACCATATTAATGTCCGAATCTAAAATATAAGTGTAACAGTAATCGTCTTCTGCACGCATTCCACGGCCATACGCCTGCATTAACGTCATTATAGTCTTGTATGCATACCACTTGTTATCTGTCTTTCTTCTTAAGTTAATCTGTTTATCCCCAAGATACGGGAATGGGATTTTGTATATAACCTGAAAGCGACACTTGTCGTAAGGTAAATCAACACCTTCACTCATTGACGGTGAAACCAATACTAAGGGATTTTCATCTTTTTCAAAATGCTCCAGCACACTTTCCCGATTATCTGAATTATGAGAGATTAATCTCGAATTGTTTAAATTATTATTAATGAAATGCTGGCATTTATAACTGTTAGTATGAATTAATCCCTTCTCATTCTTATGTTCCTCAAGTATCTTTTTTAGTATCGGAATGGTTTTTGGAGCAGTTCTGCCAATTCTATTTTTAGACATTTTACCCGCTAAATCTAAAATAATCGGCCTTTTTTCTCTGGAAAACGGACTGTCTACTTTAATATGATATACATCATCAGGAGATAATCCCAGCCATTTGGAAAATAAATTGCTGGACAATATTGTAGCACTCATGAAAATTACAACATCACCGTATTTAAGCAGATTATTTTTGGCATAGTGATGAACCCTTAATGGCTTGAATGAAACTCCAACTTCATTGCTGTCAATAACCCAATTTTTCGGTTCTTTTTCAAGATTGTCTTTAAGGGTTTTAAGCCTTGAAATAGTAGATTTGATTCTATCGGCCTTATTTTTTGATAGATCTTTAACATCAATATCCTCATAGGACTCGCAAATAGCTGAAATTTCCATTATCCAGTCTTCCACTTCCCCGTCTCTTAAAGTTTCTTTAGATATTACTCTGCCAATATCCTTTTCAAGACGGTTATTGTACAAATTAACCTCCATGGTTCTCATTAATTTGGATTCAATATTATGTGCCTCGTCAAGTATTAGCAGCGATCTGGTTCCGAAATGCTTGACATAATTCAGTTCGGCTATTGCATAATCATAATTCATTAATGTTATCGGTGAATTGATTGCATTAGCCTTCTGATTCCAATAATGACAGTGGGATTCGGACTGATAAAAAACAGCACCCCCATGTGAATCTTCGAAAGCAAATTCCGCATCCAAAGTAGGATTTTTAGCAACACCATAAGCGCAGAAAAACTTACTGGAAGTAGGGGTTGTTTTACATGATCCCATATCACAGGTTACATCAAGTCCGTCATTGAGACATGAAAAATTGGACCTTCCTTTAACCAGGGGAAACTCAAATTCAGCATTATACTGGGACTGCAGCTGCTTTGTCATTGTCAGGATATACGCAGATCCATACATCTTGGCAAGTGTTGTAGCTATTGCAGATTTACCTGTTCCGGTTCCTGCCTCGAGAATGATATATTTATATCCATTTTTTATTGCATCATGAATATCCTGGATTATATCAAACTGTCCTAGCCTTGGCTGATGAAAAGGAAAATTTTCTATTATTTCTTCATCAATTGAAGGATACATTTCTTTTAACTCGAAAAATCTGTTAACCGGCATTTTGTTATCTTCAATTGAATAGACTTCAGGAATCTCATCTTCTAAAATAGACTTCGATCTAGGTTGCGAAAAACTAAATAAGTTTACAGTTTCTTCATTTTCAGAAGAGAGACCAGATTTACAAATACAATTGCTTTTAAGCATACCACAATTTGGACAAAACATAGAATTTGACATCAAAATTATATTGTTCACAATAGTATAAATAAATTATATGAGCATCTGAAGAGTATTCGAAAATTGAAAATTTCAATATAATTTAAGAAGTATGAACAATATAAGTTATAATATTATAAAAAAAGAGGATGAACACATGAGCGAAAGAGGAAAATTATACGGAATCGGCGTAGGACCTGGAGACACTGAATTGTTAACCTTAAAAGCGGTCAGGATATTAGAAAGTGTTCCTGTTATTTTTTCACCAAAATCATCTAAAGAAAAAGACAGCATCGCACTGTCAATTGTAAACCCTATTATTGAAAAAAGAGATGATTACAAGAAATTAATGATTGTAGCACCAATATTTCCAATGATTGAAGATGAAAATGAACTTGAAAAATGCTGGACATCAGCATCAGAAATGATTGCACAATATCTGGATACCGGAAGGGACGTTGCATTTATAACACTTGGAGACCCTTCAATTTTCAGTACTTATTCCTATGTGCAGAAAAAACTGAAAGGAGCTTATGAAATTGAAACAGTTCCTGGAATTACATCATTTACAGCATGTGCTGCAGCACGTAACGAAGCTTTAGTTGAAAAAAATGATATTTTGACCGTTGTTCCTAAAATTGATAAAAGACTAGATAATGTAATGGAATATACTAATGCAATAGCTTTAATGAAAGCATCCAGAAATATGAGAAAATTGGAATTAAAAATAGAGAACAATAAAAGAACAAAAGATATCTATTCAGTGCAGAACTGCACCCGTGAAAATGAAAAGATAACTGACGGATTTTCACAGGACAAACCTTATCTTACCACAACAATAATTAAGCTGGACGATTAATTTGAAGTTGTCGCCTGCTCAACTTCAAAAACACATTTATCATCACCCATTGTATAACACTGAATCTCAGTGACTCTAACAGGCAGGTCGAAATATTCACTGAATAGTGCTTCAAAAATACCTGAATCCAAAAAACAGACAGGTTTTCCTGTTTTAGGAAGCAGTTTACATTCCAGACAGTCAATATTTGTTATTTTAATAATATCATCAATTTCAAATGATAAAATACCTAAAGCATTGTTTTTCCAGAAATCCGCAATATTTGAAAGGAAGATATTCAAATCATCATCATATATCGATTCAAAAATGGATTTTCCAATTTGTAAGCCTGTTGAGTGAAGCACAGGATCTATATTAATACCTTCCTGAATAAGCATTGATCTCAGGGTGTGAAACAGTAATCCTGTAAATTCACCACCGTTATTAATAATATTGTTAATTAAATACTCTTTTTGAGTTTCGCGAATTTCTTTTTCAGATGAATTGACAGAGCCAAGGTATTTTGAATTTAAATAAAAAATTTTTTTCCTGTTGTCATTGGGATGTGTTTTGAATGATACAATACCTGCTTCTCTTAAACTTTTCAAGTGAACTGAAATAGTAGATTTTGACTTTCCGGTATTCAATACAATTTCATCAAAGTCCATTTCATCATTTCTAAGCATTTCAAGAATAACAAGCTTGACCGGACTTTTGACTACATTAACCCCCTTGCTTTTTTCAGGATTTGAAAAAATTTGAATAAGTTTTTCATCCCCCATATATAATCCTCCTAAATAAGTATATAATTTTTTTAAGTTATAGTCTTTTGCTTAATGTTTTTACCATTTTGTAAAATTATTCTTGGGCTGTTATGCTCTTGTGAGTATAAGGATTACCAAGCTAT
>CADBPS010000128.1 GCA_902796575.1 uncultured Methanobrevibacter sp.
ATTTTTAAAAAAAGATTTAATGAATTAAAGATTAAATTATTAAGATTTAATAAAAAAATAAAAAATTAGGAAAAAAATATTTATTGGCAGACTCTTAAAGCTTTTTTATAGTATTATTTAAGATTATTTAATTTTAATACAAAAAGAAATACAAATTAAATGATATTTAAGAAAAAACATAAATTTATACTTTAATAAACCAAAAAACCGAGGTATTTAACAATTGTGTAGTTTTTTTTATTTTATGTTGAACAAATTACTTTTTTTAAATAGCTTAAATTCTAATTAAAAGCAAAAATTTAATCTAAATGATGGTAACTTGTAAGCGATATATAAATTATAACTTAAATCTATGTTTACTTGTATTTTCAGGAATTATAGATGTATTATCAGAAGAAATATTAAATATCTGATTTTTCAAGGCCTATAAAATTATCTTTTACATCAGAGGAGCAAAATCTCTGGCTGTGATAATTAGGAAAAATTTGTTTATGCTGGAATAATTTCAATATTTAATTTAATACGCGTAGGGACTATAATTGGATTACTCCACATCTTTTTGTGCCTTATATAATTTTTGCCAGTGACATAATATTCCGTATTAATGCAAATAATTAATAATGTTTATATATAATATCAATTAATATTGATAACAATAGATGATATAACAATTGTGATATAATGAAGGCATTTGAATTTCTACTAAAAAAAAGAGAAGAAAAACCAAGGGACAAAGGAATAACAATGGTTTTGGATAAAGGCTTAGGACTTGAAACAGCAAGCAGTTTAATGGATATAGCGGGGGATTATGTTGATTATTTAAAATTTGGATGGGGAACATCAATTATTCATGATGAAGAAATAATTAAATCCAAAGTAGAAATGTACAAATCTCATGATATAACTCCATATACCGGCGGAACCCTTTTTGAACTGGCCTATATGAATGATCTGCTTGATGACTTTTTCACCCAGGCACACAATCTGGGCTTTCCGGCAATTGAAATATCCGACGGATCTATAAATTTGGCCCATGAAGATAAAATAAAATCGATTAAATCAGCTAAAAAAGAAGGATTTGAAGTTCTCTCTGAAGTTGGAAAAAAGGACCCTGCTTTAGATAAAGAGCTGTCAGTTGATGAAAGAATTAAATATATGCTGTCAGAACTTGACGCAGGCTCATCCCTAATAATCGTTGAAGCCAGAGAAGGCGGAAAAAATATAGGAATTTTTGATGAATCGGGAAAAGCAAAAGAAGATGAAATAGACTATATTCTGGACAATTTTGACGGAGACAAAATATTGTGGGAAGCTCCAAATAAAGACCAGCAGGTCTTTTTCATACTAAAACTGGGAAATTCAGTTAATCTGGGAAACATCTCCAGTGATGACATAACATCACTTGAAACACTAAGACAGGGTCTTAGAGGAGATACCGTAGGAAAAATACAGTGAGGGTTAAAGTTGCAAAAAAAAGATATATGTCAGATTAATCAAAGGATTGAAAATGGCGAAGCAAATATTTACACTGCAGAAGAATTTAAAAAACTCATCAAAAACGACGATACCCCGGACTTTGATGAAGTGGATGTTGTAACCTGCGGAACCTGCGGTGTTATGAGCGGTACAGCAGCTATTCTTAATTTCACAGTATCCGAACCTGGTGAGTTTATCAGAGCAGGTGAAGTATATTTAAATGGAATTCCCGCTTATGCAGGACCATGTCCTAATGAATGGCTTGGCGAAGTTGACGTAATCCTGCACGGAACCACACATTCAATAAACGATGACAATTACGGTGGGGGATTTCTTTTAAAGGAAATAATGGAAAACAAAGAAATAGAAGTTAAAGTTAAAAGCGTTGACGGTAAAATCATTGAAAACACAATCACAAAAACTGACATTAAAAGGGCACAAATCATAGGTTCAAGAATGGCTTTTAAAAATTACACTGCATTTACAAATCCAGGAAATGAAGCAGTATCATCAATTTTTGCAGCAACACCACTTGAAGGCAATCTTTCCGGATTAACATTTTCAGGCTGTGGAGACTTGAATCCCCTCCAAAATGACATTCCACATAATACTATAAAAACAGGATCAAAAGTACTTTTGAACGGTGCTGAAGGTTTCATTTTAGGTGACGGAACAAGATCAAGTAATGAAAAACCTAACTTAATGATATCTGCAGATTTAATGGATATGGATTCATATTACTTTGGAGGATTTAAAACAGGTCAGGGAGGCGAAATATTCAATACAGTAGCTGTTCCAATACCTGTGCTTACAGAAGAAATATATAATAATCTGCTTATCAAAGATATTGATGTTAAACTGCCTGTTGCAGATATTAAAGGCAGACACCTGCCGTTAACAGAGACAAATTATTATGAATTATGGAAAGACTATGATTTAAGACCAAAATATGACAGTGATAAATGTTCGGGATGCGATGACTGTATTGTAGAAAAAATATGTCCGACCAATTCATTTAAAAACGGAAAATATGATATAAGCAGATGTTTCGGATGCGGAATGTGTGCAAACTTCTGCAGTCATGATTCATTTATAATGAATACAGGTGATGTTGATTTGAAAATCAATGAAGAAAATGTTAATATACCAATCATCTGCAGACAATCCGACAGATTAAGAGCAAATAAACTGTCTCTTAAGTTGAAAAAACTAATCAAATCTCAGGAATTTAAATTGTGAGGTGGCTTATGAGTTCAAAACAAAATATTGATGATTCACCAATTGACTTTGCTGAAGAAATCATTCATGATTATAAAAATTCAAAAGATGAAGGAGTGCTTAAATGCGTTCAGTGCGGAATGTGCACATCAACCTGTCCTGCCGCCAGACATTCAGACTACAATCCTCGTGATATCATAGAAAGAGTCCTTGATGGAGATAAATCCATATTAAATGATGATTTGTTGTGGAACTGTTTTTACTGTTATACCTGTCACAGTGTCTGTCCGGTAGGAAACAGTGTATGTGAAGTAAATCAGATTCTAAAACAGATTGCCATATCGAATGAAATTGGTTACGATAAATTATACGAATATATGGGTTTTGCAGATTCATATTTTACAGCAGCTATTGGTGCAATTCCTGAAATATTTTTCGAAGATATTAAAAAGGATGTTCCGGGATGGTGGGAATTCAGACAGAATCTTGGAGAAATCCGTGATGAACTGGAATTGACACCTCCTTTAATGCCGTCCAAAGAAGTTATAGATGAAGTTAGTAAAATATTGACAATTACGGGGTTTAAAGAAAAAATCGAAAAAATCAGGTCATCACAGGAGGTTTCCCAATGAAAAATGTTCCAGATAGTAATATTTTACTTTTTAGAAGCTGTCTTGTAAGTGTAGAATATCCTGGTGTTGAATCCTCCACGAAATTTGTTTTTGACAAACTGGGTGTTGATTATGAAATATCTGAAAAACAAACATGCTGTACGGGTTTAGGACATTATTCTGATGTTTTTACACAAATTGATACTTCAGCTATTGGTGCCAGGAATTTTAAAATAGCTAAAAATTTGAACAGACCTAATCTTGTTATGATGTGTGCTACATGCTATGCTATAAACAAAAAGTCAGTTAAACTGCTTAATAAGAATGATGATTTGAGAAATGAAATCAACGGACTGTTTGAAGACAATGGCTTAAAACATTTAACCTATGAAAAAAATGATTTACTGCCGACAGAGAATATATTCCATGTAGTTGATATATTGTACGGTAAAAAAGATGAGATTGAAAAAAACATTAAATATGACTTAAGTGAGTATAAAATAGCCACTCATCACGGATGCCATTACTGTAAAGTTCATTATGAAGATACGATAGCAGGTTTTAGAGATCCGAATATTTTAGATGAACTGGTTGAAGCATGCGGATGTAAAACGATTGGATGGTATGACCACAAACGTGCAACATGCGGAACAGGATTCAGACAGAGATATTCAAATCCTGATTTATCCTTCACTGCAACTGCCGATAAAATGAATGCACTTGATGAGGAAGATGTGGAAATACTAATTCATTTATGTCCGAACTGTCATATTCAGTTTGACCGCTATCAGCATCTGATTTCAAAAAGAGAAAATAAAAATTATAAAGCAATTCATTTAAATATTGCACAATTCATAGCTATTGTAATGGGCGGGGATTTTAATAAAGTAATTGGTGTTAAAAGCCATACAGTACCTATTGATTCAATTATTAAGGAGTTAAAGGAGGTTAAATAATGAGGGATGATTTGAAAGTTGGCGTGTTTTTATGTGAATGTGGAGGAAATATCTCAGATGTCATAGACTTGGATAGAGTTCGTGAAGAACTTGATGTTGAATTTGTTGGTCAGTTTGAAAACCTATGTTCATTAAACGGCCGTAAAATAATACGTGATGCAATTTTTGACCATGATTTAGACCGTGTTGTTGTTGCCGCATGTTCACCTATAAGTCATGAAAAAACATTTCAGGATTATGTTAAACCTCTAAACCCTTATTTAATGGACATGGCAAATATTCGTGAACAGTGCTCATGGGTTCATGATGATTCTAAAAAAGCAACAAACAAAGCTATTACATTAATCAATGCTTCAATAGAAAAAGTTAAACAGTCAGATGCCGTTGATCCGATTTACTGTCAAACTCCTGATGAAGTGGCAATTATTGGCGGCGGAATAGCTGGAATGAATGCCGCATTAAGTCTGGCCCGACAGGGAACAAAAGTAACAATCATAGAACAGTCCCCGTCAATAGGTGGACACATGGCAAAAATAGGTAAAGTTTTCTCACCTGTTAAAATTGCTGAAGAATGTGGAATGTGTCTTTTAAATCCTATTTTAAACGAACTCGTCTGGAATAATAATATTGAGGTTTTAACAAATGCAAAAGTAATAGAAGCGGAAAGACGTGCAGGAACATATAATCTGATAGTTGAACAGTCACCGAGATATGTTGATATAGAAAAATGTATTGCATGCGGCAAATGTGCACAAGTTTGTGAAGTTGAAGTTCCTGACGATTGGAATGATGGATTATCCACAAGAAAAGCAATATACAGACCCTTCGGACAGTCATACCCTGAAAGTTATGTTATTGATATGGAAAACTGTACCAAATGTGGAGAATGTTTCAGAGAGTGCAATATGAAAGCCATTAAGTTAAGGGGAAAAAATGAAAGAATACCTCTTCAGGTAGGTTCCATTATTGTCGCAACAGGTCATAAATTATTTGATATGAACAAAAGACCGGAATACGGATACACACGCTATGATGATGTTATAACACAATCTGAATTAGGAAGGATTACAGGTGTTAACGGTCCAACAAAAGGAAAACTCCTGAAATCCAATGGTGAAGTACCTAAAAGAGTTGTTATGATACAGTGTGTAGGTTCAAGAGATGAAAAGCCTGATGGACACAAATATTGTTCCAAAATATGCTGTACTGTTGCACTGAAAAACGCTAATATCATAAAGCATAAAAATCCTGATACTGATGTTGTTGTATGTTATACTGATGTTAGAACTCCAGGAATGTTTGAAAAATACTATAAGCATACGCAGGAAAATGAAGTCAGATTCATACGCGGAAGGCCTGGTGAAGTTGTTAAAAAAGGAGACAGCTTTATAGTTAGAACAGAAGATACATTGAAAGGAGAATTCATTGAAATTGAAGCCGACATGGTTGTTTTATCAACGGCTATGGAACCGTCTGACGGTACAATTGAAATAGCTGAAATATTAAATATTGGAACTACCGAAGATGGTTTTATAAAAGAATCCCATCCTAAGATAAAGCCTGTGACAACTGACGTTCAGGGAGTCTTTGTATGTGGAACAGCACAGGATCCGAAAGATATTACTGAATCAATCATGCAGGCAACCGCTTCTGCATCAAAAGTATCTGAATATAATTACGGTGGAGTTGAAATAGAGCCTTTCATTGCAGAAATAGACAAGGAAAAATGTAATTTATGTGGAGACTGTATACAGAGATGCAAATATAAGGCAATGAGTATTCAGAATGATGAAATTTACATTGATCCTATGGCATGTACGGGATGTGGAAAGTGTCTTATAGGATGTGCTCATAAGGCAATAACGGTAAATGGTAATATTGATGAGAAAATAACCGCTACAATTAAGGGAGTACTTTCTAAAAAACAGCCTGATGAACGTACAATACTTGTATTTCTGGACAATATTGGATATACTGCAGCGGATAATATTGGAGTCAACCGATTGTCATACCCTGAATCAATTCATATTATTAAGGTAATATCTGTTAATCGTGTAAGGCCAAAACATATTAAATATGCTCTTGAAAACGGTGCAGATGGAGTATTCATTGGTGAATTCCCTGGTGATTTAATGTATGATGAGGTTGAACGTAAAGTTCAAAGGGTTAAAAAGACATTGGAAGAATTAAATGAAGATCCCGAAAGAATTGCATTTTCAAAAGTTTATATTCCATATTTCACAGGACTTGCCCGCAAGCTGATTGATTTTGACAAGCAGATTCAGGAATTAAATGAAGCCGAATCATAATTTTTCATTTCACTGAAAATGTTAAATAGGAAAATGCATCATATATGGTGTTGTTAATACAATGTTGACATATTGTGCAGAAATGTATGCTGATTCATTGAGGGATTTTATAAAAATGAATGATTACAATAAAATAATAGGATTACTGATAATTATAGTGGCTCTTGTTGTGGTTTTAGGTGTGGCCGTGTTAAATCCTTTCGGTCCGCATGAATCATGTCATGTTGAGATTCTTTCAATGGATTCTCTGGAAGTTGGGGGAAGTCTTTCACTCAGTTTAGCTGACAGCAGAAATTCACCAATTCCCAATCAGAATGTTCAAGTTACAATCATAGGTGGCAGCGGTGATATAGTTAACAAAAATGTTACAACAGATTCATCAGGAAAAGCTGTTTTTCAGCTGGAAACTTTGCCGGCCGGTGAATATCATGTGACATGCAATGCAGGCGGAGACGATAAATACTTCGAAAATTCCACCTCCAAAAAAATAACGATTAATGATGTACACGACTCAACAACCCAATCAAGCGGATTAAGTGATGACGGATATTCATATTATCCTCAATACGGACCTGCCGTCGATAAATATGGTGTTACAAGAGAAGAAGCTATTGCAAGAAATATGCATTATATTCCAATGACGGTTGATGGTGAAGAGGTTGGTGGATATACAACTTACGATCCGGTCGCAAGATGTTATCATACGTAAAAAAAATTGGTGGAGATTATAATTCTCCATTTTCTCTTCTTTTTTCAAGCAATTCTAGTCCTAAATCTCCAAGTTTGTATTTTTGGATTTTACCACTGGTTGTCAGTGGAAACTCATCAACAAAGAAAACATATTTTGGCACTTTATACCTTGCTATTTTTCCAATGGAGAAATCACGGATATCTCCTTCAGTTACATCCTCAAAGCCGTCTTCTTTAATAATAAATGCCCCGACGATTTCACCGTATTTTTCATCAGGTATACCGGCAACCTGAACATCCCTGACACATTCATGGGTGAAAAGGAATTCTTCAATTTCCCTTGGATAGATATTTTCCCCGCCTCTGATAATCATATCTTTTATACGGCCGACAATAGAGTAATATCCGTCTTCATCTACAGTTGCCAAATCTCCTGAATGAAGCCATCCGTCAGGTTCAATTGTTTCAGCGGTCTTTTCAGGCATGTTATAATATCCTTTCATAACATTGAAACCTCTGCACATAATTTCTCCTTTTTCTCCAGGGCCTAATTCTTCACCGGTTTCAGGGTCAACGATTTTAACTTCTATATTTGGAAATTTCCTTCCTACAGTATTGATTTTTTTCTCAAAAGAATCAGCTGCATTTGTCTGTGTGAAACCCGGTGCGGCTTCTGTCAATCCGTATACACTTGTGATTTCTTTCATATTCATTTTTTCAATAGCATCTTTCATGGTTTCCACAGGACATGTTGATCCGGCCATAATACCGGTACGTAATGAACTCATATCAAACATATCAAACATCGGATGGTTCATCATTCCGATAAACATTGTTGGAACACCGTATATTGAGGTACATTTTTCCTTCTGAATGGAAGAAATTGCAAGTAACGGGTCATACTCTTCAAGCATAATCATAGTTGAACCATGGGTAATTACAGCCATAACTCCTAAAACAGTACCAAAACAGTGGAACAGTGGAACCTGTAAAAGTAAACGGTCTTTAGATGTATAATTCATATTTTCTCCAATATAGTAACCGTCATTTACAATGTTTCTGCTTGTAAGCATTACTCCTTTTGGAAAACCTTCAGTACCGCTGGTATATTGCATATTAATAACATCATGCTGAGTAACATTGTCCTTTACTTTCTGATACTCATCATCATCATAATTCATACCAAGCAACAGTAATTCATTGGTATTAAACATTCCTCTGTGTTTTTCCTGACCTACATGGAATACATATTTTAAGTACGGGAATTTTTTACTGTTTAAATTGCCTCTGGCACAGTTTTTAAGTTCAGGTACGAGTTCATGAATAATATCAAAATAGCTTGTATCTCTAAATCCGTCAGTCATAGCTATTGCTTTCATGTCCGACTGTTTGAGAACATATTCCAATTCATGGGACTGATATGCAGTATTGACAGTTACTATTGTTGCACCAATTTTTGCAGTTGCAAACATATATGTTAACCATTCAGGTACATTTTTAGCCCATATTCCTACATGATCTCCTTTTTCAATGCCTAAAGCAAGTAATCCTTTAGCTAAATTGTCAACTCTCTCATCAAATTCTTTATAAGTAAATCTTAAATTCCTATCTGGATAAACAATAAATTCATGATCAGGCTGTTTTTCTACCTGTGTTTCGAAAAACTTTCCTAATGATAATTCTGTAAATAGCTCACTCATTCATAATCACCTTTTTTGAGTTTTCATATTTTTTTGAAGTCTATAATATTTTTTCCGTAAAAAAGTTGATTTGCCTCTAAATCAACCTCAAATTAACTAAAACCCAAGTCAGGTTTGAAATATTTAAATTCAACATTATTTATAATCATTTTAATCAATTCCCAACATAATTTTAATATGGAGTGTATAGTACAGCTAATATTTTTGAAGTTTTTTCACCGCTTGCATGTAAATGATGTGGAACTACTGAATCGTAAAAGATACTGTCTCCTTCTTTAATAGTGAATGTTTCCTGACCGTAAATAACTTCAATTTCACCGTCCAGTACATATATGAATTCTTCACCTTCATGTGAGGATAGCTGTTTTTCACCTTCTTCATATTTGATGTCAATTATAAAAGGATCAATATTTCTGTCAATCTTGCCTGCTCCTAAAGAGTGAAACTCTAAATTACTTGAGTTTGTAACATCTTCCCTTCCTGAGAAATATAATGCACTGGTTGGTTCTCCTGCTCTTGTAACGACAGGTCCTAATTGTGGTGTATCGTCCAGAAAGGTTCCAAGTCTGACACCTAATGCTCTTGCCATTTTTGTTAATGGTGTGAGTGAAGGTATTATTTCACCATTTTCCATTGCTTTTAAAACATCTATCTTAACATCACTCTTCTCAGCAAGTTCTTCTATAGTCATATTCTGTCTTTCTCTAATACTTTTTATTTTTGAAGCAAATTCTTTATTTTTTTCCATATTTAATCACTTTTTTACAGTTATTCTTTGTTAAAAAAATCTTTAACATTATGTAGTTATGTTACTTATAACTATTAATACTTTGTCTATTGTTTATATATCTGAAAATTAAGTGTTTAATTTTCTGATTAATCATATATGATTTTTTGTATGGTCTGGTAGAATTTTAAGCTATTGGGGTTTTTTTGTTCACTATATTACATCATTTTATTGTTAATAATCATATTATTGACTTATTTTTTTCATTTAAAATGTAATATTTGTTTTTTCAAATTAAAACTGAAGTATTATTTCTATTAATTCAGCTAGTTGGTATATGTAAGCTTGTATTGGTATTAAAGAATTTGACTTCTGATTTTGTTTTTATAAATTTTACTCATTTAAACATGTGATGAGAATGTTACATATATATTTAATGACCAAGTGAATCTTATGATTCACAGTTATTATTCTTCTGCTTTTTTTTCAATAACTTCTTCTGATAATGGCATTTTTGAAAATTAAAATTAAATGGGATGGGTTTGGTAAAAATATGAATTTTAGAGAATGTCCATGAATCTTTTTTTAATTGCTGTCGGTTTCAAATCTATAATTGGCGCAGTACTGTTTCCTGCTTCACATTCAAATGAAATAAAATTGCACTTATCATCCTTTATTTTTTCTTTAAGATTTATTTCGTTGAAATCATAACTTTTAAATCCGACACTTCCCGCAATTTCGCTAAGATTCAAGTCTTTTGCATAAGTTTCCTGATTTCCCGTTGAACCGTAAGCTCCATTGTTGATTACTATCCATGTCAGGTTTTTTGCTTTGCATGCATTTATTGTTACAAGTGAACCCATATTCATTAAAAGTGCACCGTCCCCATCAATTACTACAATATCCTTTTCAGGTTGTGATAGTGCCAGTCCCAAGCCTATTGATGATGCAAGACCCATTGATCCAATCATATAAAAATTTTCCGGTCTGTCATTTAGATCATATAATTCTCTTGATGGAAACCCAATATTGCAGACTATAAGCTCATTATCTATGGATTCCATTATTTTTGCTATTGCATCTCTTCTCTTCATATTAATCACCAGTATTTAATTTCAAGTAATACTGAAACAGGCTTTCCGCTTTCCTGGGATATTTCCCATGAGTTTTTTATATCTTCATATGCTCCTTCAGGGGTTCCAGGTTTGAAAAACTGATAGTCCATTGCACTTAGAATTCTTGGTGTTGATATTCCCATTGGCACCTGTCCGCAGATATTTTCTCCTTCAGTTCCTCTGTGGCTCATTATCATCAGAAGAGGCATTTCATAAAGTTCTGTCAGTGATTTCAGTGCATTTATTGAATTTCCCAGTCCTGAGTTCTGCATCAGTATAGCAGTTTTTTTGCCTCCTAGAAATGCACCGGCACATAATCCTATTCCCTCTTCTTCTCTTGTTACTGGAATGTGGATTATGTCTTCATCTTCATCAATCATATTTAATATTCTTGTTAAATTGACACAGGGCACACTTACAATGAAGTCTATTCCTGCATCTTTTAATCCGTTGTAAATAGCTTCACTACTATCCATTTTAACCATCTATTAATATTATTAATGGTAACTTATATATTAAATTACTTACTTAATATTACTCATGTTTAGTAAACTGTCTGTTTCTCCAAAAACTGAAAGAATTTTATTAAAGTCTTTGGATGAGGAAATTTCTGTTGATGATGCTAATTATTTAATGAATGTTAAAGGGGTGGATTTATTTCCTCTTCTTGCTACTGCTGATTTTTTGAGAAGAGAAATTGTTGGTGATAAGGTTACCTTTATTAACAATTGCAATATTAATTTCACCAATATCTGTACAGTCCGCTGTGGTTTTTGCGCTTTTGGAAAGGATGCTGATGATCCTGATGCTTATGTTTTAGATGATGAAGCTATTTTAGCAAAGGCACGTGGTGCCTGTGACAATGGTGCCCGTGAGTTTTGTGTTATGGGTGGAGTGCATCCCGATGCCGATATTGAATATTATGAGCATATTCTGCATCTGTTAAAAGATGAGTATCCTGATGTTTTTATTCATGGTTTTTCTCCTGCTATGATTAGTGATGCAGCCAGTTCATCAGGTATTGATATTGCAGAGGCATGTGAACGTTTGAAATCTGCAGGTTTGGATACTCTTCCAGGTACTGCCGCTGAAATTTTAACTGAAAGAGCCCGAAATCTGGTTTGTCCTGAAAAAGTTAGTGTTGAGGACTGGATAGATATTGTTCGAACTGCTCATGAAGTTGGCATACCAGGTTCTGCAACCATTATGTATGGTCATGTTGAGACTTTAGAAGAGCGTGTTAAGCATATTGATATTATTCGTCAGTTACAGAATGAAACTAACGGTTTTACTGAATTTATTCCGATGACGTTTATGCATGAGTTTTCACCTATTTTCCTTGAGGGTCAGTCTGATCTTGGTGCAACAGGCAGTGAGGATTTAAAATTATATGCAGTTTCCCGACTGATGCTGAGAGATTTGATTCCAAATATTCAGGTTTCATGGGTTAAAATGGGTTTTAGATTTGCTCAGGTTGTTTTAACTGCTGGTGCTAATGATTTGGGAGGCACATTAGGTGGTGACGAATTGTCTGCCGCTTCAGGAGCTCCTGATGGTGTTGATGCATCTATAAGTACTTTAAGCAGTATGGTTAGAAATCTCGGAAGGGTGCCTTATGAGAGGGATTCCAAATATAATAATTTTTATCCTGTTGATGAGTTATAAGTAATTTTGTGGGTTTTTTATGCAGTTTATTGTTATTGATGGTCTTGATGGATCAGGTAAAGATACTCAAATTGATTTATTAGCTGATTTTTATAGAAAACAGGGAAAAAATGTTGTTGTGCGTTCACATCCCTGTGATGATAATCGTTATGGGCGTAAATCAAAACAGGCTCTTTTAAAGGAAGGTAAAATCAACCATATTATTGCCACGATTTATTTTGGCCTTGATGCAATACGTTCAGTTCGAAAATACAGTCATGATGACAGCATTGATGTTTTAATCTTTTCAAGATATGTTCTGGCGGTTATGTATCTTCCAAATGTTGTCAACGTTATTGTTTATAAGATAGTTTGCTTTGTTCTTCCCACTTCTGACTATATGTTTTTCCTTGATGTTTCCCCTGAAGAATCTTTAAGAAGGATTGGTTCCCGTGATGATGAGGTTGAAATGTTTGAAAATATAGAATCTTTATCTGAAGCCCGTGAAAAATCCAAGAAGTTTGTTTACAATTGGAATGTTGTTAACGGTGATGATTCTATTGAAGCTATTAGTAATGTAATCCTTTCCAAGTGTTTGGAAGGAGGATAATTTTTTTTAAAAATAATTTAAACACAATTTATATATATTTAAATTACCATATATTATTAATATGTGTGAAAATTTATTGAATGAATATCTTAAAGATGAAAAATATGAAGAAATAATTGTATTGATAGATGAACTCATGCTTAAAAACCCTAAAAATGCATCGGCACTATTGACAAAAAAAGCAATTGCACTGATGTTTTTAAAAAAATATGAACAGGCATTAACCACACTGAAAGTACTCCTTGAAGATTCAAATGATGAATATTTAATACTTAGGTTAATTCATGAATGCTACATACAGCTGGATGAAAATAAAAAAGCAGAGGAATGCCTTAAAAAAAGCTCTTGAAATAAATCCAAATGATGAATTCGCATTAAAACGATTATCTTACAGTGCATATTTATCAAATAATCATGAAAAATGTTGTGAATATGTCAAAACCCTTATTAAAATTGACAAAGCAGATATTGATGACTATACCAATATGATATTCAGTCTGATTCAACTGAATGAAATTGACAAGGCACTTGAATATGCCCTAAAGGTAATTGAAATAGACCCCACAAATCTGGATACATATGCAACGCTGACAATCATATATGAATCACTGGAAGATAAAGACAAACTGAAAGAAGTCTGCAATCGAATTTTAAATCTTGATGATGACGGGTCACTGCAGATTATACTCCTGAAAGCTCAGGCATCATTCGAATTGGGTTATGAAAAAGAAGCATTTGAATTAGTGGAAAAGGCAATCAGACAAAATCCCTACGATCCGATGCCTTATCTGATGAAAACAATGTTATACCAAAACCTGGGACTTGAAGAACAGGCAAATGAAAGTTTATATGAAGCAATACGTCTAAATCCTGAAGTACTAATGAGGATGGTAAATTTAAAGTAAGATCTAATTATAAAATCTCTTTAATGCCACTATCAGTTATAATCATAAATGAATTAAGATTTTCCAGCATCAGTGAAACAATAGGGTGTGTTTGAATATCTTTATTCATTAAAACCAGTTCTTTATCAACAATATCCACCCAGTTAACATTATAAACAACAACACCATTAACAATTAAACCTAAAAATTCAGGTATATATCTGTTTTCATTCATCTCTTCAAAATACTGATTTTTACGTAAAATTTCCCTTAAAACCTTATCCATAATCATCACTCCTTTCTCTCATAAACAAACTTAGGCACAGCATCCCTGAAAGGATCAAACTTCTCTCTGTTTTTTACTTCCATACATTTCATACTGACTTTTGAGTGAAGAGAAGAAGGAAGTCTTAAAATCCTTTTTAAATCAATAGAAACTTTGGCATCAATAGTGGCTAAATTAACGCGAGCCATTGCTTCAACAAGATTTTTATATCTTCTAGGACCAATATCTCTTTTAAAATAACCCCATTCATCATTCTCCAAATGATATCTGTATTTGATAATATCTTTCATCAGCCTGTCGTTGATTCCGTCGAGATTTTCATTACCTGTCAAATGCTGAATGTTATATTTCATTTTATCAGTGAAAATCCTTGAATAACCAATAGGAATTGAAAAATGTTCAAAATTAAATGCCTTATTGGAAATATCAGTATTAATGAACTGAGATTTGGGAATTTCAGCACCTGCAACATATTTCAATACCTCAGACCTGAGTTCACTGTTAGCAAGCATCATTTCATCATCCAGAATCCGAATATGATACCCTCGGCCGGAATATATTAAGTGAATATTATCCAATCCCAGGTCCCCGCTCAGGGTATCAATCAGTGAATTAACAATTTCTAAAGCTTCGCCTAAACAAATTTCACAAACACCGTTGCACTGACAGCTCCTGATTGGTATGTCTTTGGCATCAACATCAAAAATATATTCTGCTTTCTGCCAATCCTCCCTTCTTCGGGGATTATTATAAAATGCAACAGAAATATATGCAGCAAATGGAGCTTTATATCTGAGGAATTTTCTTAAAGATTCACTGCCTCTGAATGTTTTATATCTGTCATTAGGTCCTCTTCCATTATGGTCAAAACCGAATTCTCTTTTCTTAATACCTGACCTGATGAAATCTGGAAGATCCTTTTCATTCCACTCCTCACGATAATATTGTCGGCGCTCCTGAATACTAGCTTTAGAAAACATAATATGAAATATTTTAATCAAACTATATAATGATTAGTGAAGTGTGATTTTTCAATATCCTTTATATATTGTTTTGTGAAGAGTATATAACATGGAAGAAGTTTACGAAATAATTGGAATAGAACATTTAAAAACTATTTTATCTGGTTTATCCCCTAAAGAGATTGTAACACCTGCATATGATAACTGGTTTCCAAGACAAAAAACAGGCCACACAATTCTTGATCTTGAAACAGGTGAAATTAAAGGAATAGCTATTGAACATAATCAGCTTCCATTTCAAAGAATGCTCTATATAGAATTATATACAATAAGTGCCAATGATTATCCCATTGAACCTGAAAAATTATTTTCAAGAAATGAATTTATTGAATTTGAAGAATTTATGGAAGATGAGCCATCTGAATTTGCACCGGATATGTTATCACTGTTTTGTGAAGAAAACGACATTGATGAATATTCAAGAGTCATCGAATTTTTAGCATCTGATTTTTCTCAAAATCAGGGATTAAATTATAATATGTGGGAATCCACCATTATTAACAAATATTATGATAAAACTGATGAAAATCACAATCCATTTATGTTCGCTCAAAACACAATATGATTTTTTTTAATTTAAACTGCATCAGGACCTTTTTCACCGGTTCTTATTCTTATTACTTCCTCCACATCTGAAACAAATATTTTTCCATCTCCAACTTCACCGGTTCTTGCACTTTCAATAATAACATTAATAATATTGTCTAAATCTTCTTCTTTTACAATTAATTCAATTCTGGTTTTTGGAATCAAATCAACACAGAATCTTGATCCTCTGTAGGACTCTTTAATTCCCATTTGATGCCCTCTTCCTTTTACAGTAGAGACATTCATTCCTTCACATCCAGATTTCAGTAGTGCAGTTTTTACATTGTCAAACATTTCGTCACGTATTACAGCTATTATTCTTTTCATTATTCCACCTTTTTTTTTGAAAATTCTATTTTATCTTTAAATAATGTTGAATATAATTTATCTGTTTACTTATTATCAATTCTATATGTCACTGCTAGAAACTTAAGCAAAAATTGATTATTTGTTAACACTGTTATATTTTTATTTTAGAAAGTTTTTTATATTTTTATTTGCA
>CADBPS010000129.1 GCA_902796575.1 uncultured Methanobrevibacter sp.
AGTTCAATAAACTCTTTAAAAGCCAGTTCATACAGAAACTGTTTTGTTATTGACGACAGTTCAGGCTGTCCTGATAGCTCATTTTCATTGAATTTAATATCGTAGTATTTTGCATCAAGAATTATGAAATTATCATCATAAAATGTGACTAAATCAGGAATGAAAGTTCCTTTTCCAGTGTAAATTTTACCCTCATTTAAAATCCATTTTGGATTTTCGATAATAGCTATTAACTCATCATTTGGATTGTATTTATTATTAAGTTTACAGGGAAGTTTCAAATTCTTTAAATGTTTATGGAGTTTGTCTCCTATGACTTTACAACAAATTTCCTCCCAAATAACATGATATGATGATGTTCCATATATTGTTAAGTAATTTTCACCGGTAAATGAATTGTTTTGTGATAAGTAAGTATGCATTGATTTTAAAAGCTTCTGCTTGTGAGTGTTAAATTCAATGTTTAATTCTTTTGTTAGTTTATTTAAAATAGCTTCTATCTCACCGAAATCTTCAAGTTTCAAATCATTCAAATCAGCAGGTGTCAGATTAAACAAATCAAGCAGCCCTGCTTTTTCAAGGTGTTTTGAACATTGCGTTATTATGTACTCATGAAGCAGTCGGAAATAATCGGTTAAATCATTGATTTTGCATTTTGTCTGCAGTTCAGTGTAGTATGGTGTGCTGTCTTTGATTATTGGAAAATTATCGTTTATTGTTTTATCCCAGTTTATTTCCCCGCTGCCGTTGGTTTCAAGGATATTATGAATTTTACTGTAAACTCCATTTTCATAGTAGTCTTCAATGAAAAATATCATTACTGAAAGCAGATTGAATGAAACATCCTCCAGTTCATCATTTTCATACCTGAAACTTTCATTTGACCTGTATTTCTTAATAACCTGCAGTGTCTGTTTAAAATCCCTTTCAATGTTTTTCTCATTTTTAATGTATTTGGGATAGCAGCTGATAACCGTATTTTCAAGAATTATAACCCCAACATAGTTAAACTGATATGAATTATCGTTAAATCTTACAATATCATATTCAAGCAGTTTATTTAATAGCTTTTCATTGTTTGATAGGAGATTTTCAAGATAACTTCTTGAATAATGCTTAAGTTCCTTAACATAGACACTTTCCATCATTCATCCCCGTCAGCAAACTTTTCTTTAATATTGTCGCAGAATATGCCGATGCCTTTTTCATCAAATGCTTCGCATATCTGAGAGTATGTGAGATTCTGTTTTGTGGAAACTCCGGAAAATAACTCATTTCTTTTCGAGCGGGCTACATCTTCAAACAGGTACATGATGATTTTATTTTTAAATATTTCCCTGAATTCCTCGACTGGAATTTCACTGCCCAAGTATTCATTGAAGGCAAAAAATGGTCCTAAAAGTTTATCTTCGTTAATTCTATAGCTTAAAAGTTCTTCATTAATAGCTTTTCTCAGTTTATTCCATGAAATTAACACGTTGTTTAATTCCACATTAATATTGTCTATCAGCTGTTCATTATGGTTGATTGAGAAGTATTTAAAGTCCCATCTTCTTTTAAATGCAGTGTCCATCGGGAATACTCCCTGATCGGCACTGTTCATTGTTGCCCATATAAACATATTGGAAGGGATTGTGATTTTTTCAAGGTCTTTGTTCAACTCTTTTTTAAGATATGTTATCATGTCTTCGCTTGCTTCAATAGGATATCTCGAGAAGTCGTCTGAATCTCTGTCCAATAGCTGAAATACATCCCCAAATACTGCTGCAACATTGGCCCGGTTAATCTCTTCAATGATTAGTACAAATGCTTTTGACGGATTTTTTAATGATTTTACAAGTGATCTCATGAAGGGACCCGGAACATATTCATATGAAATGTTATTTCCCCTCAAAACAGGTTTGTATGTTCCGACAAAATTGGCATAGGAATAGTCGGGATGAAAAGTAACTCTTTCGTAATTATCCGTTAATGAGGCGACATCATTATTTAAATTATAGCTTTTGCCTGTTCCTGGAGCTCCAAAATAAATAACATTACGTTTTAAACTGGTATTGACAATGTCTGTTTTTTTAAATGATACCGGAAGGATATTAACACCTTCCCTGTTTCCGCCACCAGTATAGTATCCCAATGACTTATCATACATCCAGTGGGAAAATTCATCGAAAACCTGAAAATCATTAATGTTAACACTGTCAAAGTGATATAATTCTGTGAAATCATTTAAAAATTTCTTATAAATCTGATTGTTATGATTATATTCCCTTAAATCATTTGAAAGTTTAATTTCTTCACCCAGAATTAATGACATTAATTTTACGGTGCTGATTGTTTTGGAATTAATGACAAGATATGAATCATCTAGATAATACAGGACTGGAGTGAATCGTCCTGTCCGGCTTATGCCTTTACTGTACCTGCTGTCACAGTATTCATTTAAAATTCTTCCCTGTTCCTCAGCGTCTGAAAGATTAATCAGTTTATTGATTGTTTTGAAAAATAATATGGCTGTTTTATCCATATCTTCATCGGAAAGCTGCAATCTGGCCTGAATTGATTTTTTAACATTATTCACCCCGTCAGTAAAAACTCTTGTTTTACGGTCAAAAATCCTGTCCCAAATCAAATCAGCAACATTTTCACCGTCATCATATCTCTTTTGGATACTGGACCATTCCTTAACAATATATCTTTTTTCAACATCATACCTATATTTATGTTCATTTTCAAGATAATATTCATTGTAGAATTTTGAATAAATGGAATTGAGGAGATTACTGCGCATATTTTCATCAGCTCTTGCAAAACTGCATATTAGTTCATTGATTGCGTTCGGATAGAGAGTGAAATCAACAATATTGCTTGTGGCAAAAAATGTTTTTTTAACATAGAGTTCTCCGGTATAAAACCAGTTTACCTTACGGATATTTTTTAAATCATCATTTTGATGAATATAATTACCTTCGACAATACCAATAGCTATTAATGAAGAGCTTCCCTTATGGAGAATAAATAAATCCCCGTTTTTAATCTCATGTATAAATCGCCAAATCATTGCCGGCTGAATAGAATTGTAATCATTTAAATAGTCTTCAATTTCAGCTATTGATTTAAAAGAAGAATAATCAACATCAGTATTGTCAATTACAAAATCAATACTCACACATGAATTTTCACTAAATTTAGACCATGCTTCATCATAAAAATTTTTGGAAGAGATGTTCATGGTCCAAATCCCTATATTACTGTCAAGAATTTCACTGATTTCTAATAAGTTACTGCCCGGCATAAAAAATCTCGTTTTATTATTTAGTTAATTTAAGTTTTATATGAGATAGATAATAAAATGTTGTGTTTATTTTGAATTTCATAACATTATCCCCTTATGAAACTGCAGCATTGAATACACGAAAAACACTGACGGATGCGGCCAAGTTAAAATCTGAATAATTTTTTCATCAATCTATTGTCATCCAAAAAATACTCCCTGTCTAAAGATTTGTTAAAAAGGAAAATTCTTAGTTTCATTAAAATGATTTCACCCACCAAATGAGCAGAAATAAGCATTAAATAATATAGGGTGCTAGATTTTTTCACATAAGAAACTAGCATAAATTCTTTATTTTTTTATATTTCCAATTTAGTTATGGTTGATTTTGTA
>CADBPS010000130.1 GCA_902796575.1 uncultured Methanobrevibacter sp.
AAATATACGCGTAACTGAACAGTACTTGTTGTGATGATCAATTGGAGTACTGAGGCAAGAGATATCCCAGGATCGGGGTTCAAATCCCTGTGACCCCATTTTTATATAAAAACTTTTTTTTACTACTTTTAATAATAATTATTCTTATGACTTCCAATAATATTATTTTTATTCAGGGTTACGGTATGGATTCCAACTATTATCTGGTTGGGGATATTCTCGTTGACACCGGAACAGGGCATAATGAAGATTATCTTATTTCACAGCTTGAAAAGCACAATGTTAAAAGAGAGGACATCACTTTAATCATAAACACCCACTGTCATTTTGACCATGTAGGCGGCAACCACTTTTTTGAGGATGCAAAAATAGCTATTCATAAACTGGATGCAGTTTCACTTAAAAACAATAACACTTTTGGTGATGAGTTTGGCATCGATGTAAATAATTCAAGGGTTGACATCGAATTAAATGACGGGGATGAAATCGGAGGATTTGAGGTAATTCACACTCCTGGCCATACTCCCGGCGGAATATGTCTGTGGGATGGTACTAATCTGATTTCAGGTGATACGGTATTTGCCAACGGTGGTGTTGGAAGATTTGATTTGGGAGGAGATTTCAACCAGCTTAAAGAGTCCGTACACAAACTGACAGAACTGAATGCTTTAAACCTCTACCCCGGCCACGGACCTGCTGTTGAGGGTAATGCATCCCGGCATATTGAGCTTTCCTACTCCCAATTTTAATTTTATCTTTCAAATTTCTTTGATACCTTTGAAAAGGATCCTCTTCTGACAAGGACGGATACCTTTTCTCCGCGGCTTATTATGCTGTCCGTCTGAGGTATTACCAGTTTTCCGTTCTGGTAGGTGGCGATTATAATATAATCCTTTGTTGGTGATACTTCTCCAATGCGTTTTCCGACTATTTTGTCATTTGTAATGGTCATATCCAGTATTTCCGCATCTCCTTCACCGATTATTATTAAATCTGCAACATTTGGTCTTGTTACCAGTTTTTCCAGCAGTCCTGCAGCTGTAATTTCAGGACTTATTACATTGTCGATTCCAACTGCCTTGAATGCCTCTTCATGATCCGGATTACTTACACGTGCAATAATATTCGGAACATTATATTTTCTGACCAAAATACATGATAAAAGATTAGCCTCATCATTTCCTGTTGTTGCAATAAAAAAATCTGCATCTTCAATATTTGTTTCCTCAAGCAATTTGGAGTTTGTTCCGTTTCCGCATATTACCAGTGCGTCAAGTTCTGCTGCAGCTTCATTACACAGTGCTTCATTATCATCAATTAATGTAATGTCATGTCCATCGTCAATCAGTAAGTTGGCAAGGGATAATCCTACACGTCCCATTCCCATTATTATCACATACACTTTAAACCACCTCTCAGTATTACTATCTTGTATAGTGTTATATATAGTATTATACTTAATGTTTTCATTATTTTATATAATTTGTTTGTCAAGTTTTGGGTGTTAATTTGTAAGCTATTTTTTCTTTAGTTAATGGGGTTGAATATCCTTGCTTAATTTAAAATATCCTTGTTTAAAGCATTGCCGTAATAATTTCTATTTTAGCAATAATCATCAGAAAAAAAAGCTGTATCTGGTGATGTTAATATTTTACATAATATTTTGAGGTTAATTTTTCAGTTAATGCATTGATTATTATTCTGCTGTGATTTAAAGCACCCAACCAATCTATGGGACATGTGGTTTGGGAAAACAAAATCATCCATATACAACAAATAGAATTGATAAATAATGGAGTGATTATTGAATAAGAATAATCAAATGAAAAGATATCTTCTCACACATTACATTTTGTCTTTAAAAACTCGCAGTCACCGCCAATCATCATCTTTAAAGTATCCTTGGATGAGTAAAGTCCATCAAAATCAGTTAACTATAAATTATATTAAAAATACAATCTGTTAAATGCGAATGTTTGTGAAAACCATGCCGAGTAATTAATTGATTCCTTGATTAAAAAGTTTATCAAAAATTGATAAAGTCCATCATTTTAATAATCTGGTGATGAGAATTGAACTTTCACAGTTACTATAGTCTTTTTTATCCGGATTGAGTATAACCAATTTTCTAAAATCTCTTCAAGCAGTTGGTTTTGGGGCTATTGAACATCTTAATATAATCATTTAAGAGGATGTATTATTGATTTGGATAAACATTTCATTCGGGACTGTAAAATGAAATATGAAATCATCCGCAAAATTTTAAGTTTCTATCAGTGACGAGTGTTGCCCGTATACTATGCAAAATATTTACTACTTTTCGCTCTTACACAATTAATATGATATAATAATATTTAAACACACTACACCA
>CADBPS010000131.1 GCA_902796575.1 uncultured Methanobrevibacter sp.
ATATATCCATAATTCATCATACATAAATTAGACAATAGAATAATCAGTAGCATAATTAACATTAATACTCATTTTAAATCATGAATCAACCCCTATTTAATTTAAAAATTAAACTAATTATTTCGCTTTCATTAACCATGTCTTCATATTTAATTAAAATTAACTTCATTAGCAAGATTGTAAATATTTTTAAATTTTATTTTTCAAAAACACTAGAATTAATTTTCTTCATACAAACGTTTAAAATAAATTTTTGCGACATTTCTGTATAATATGGGAGGAATATTTCTTAATAATTTATGCATAACTCTTTTCCAAAAGGGATAATTAGTTTCAACAAAAATATCATTATATGAAAACGGTGTTTTGTCAACATATTCTTTAAATTTTATAAACATGGGATTGGATTTATCCCTCCAAGGAACATCACAAAATAAATTTAAGAAATGCGTGCAAACAATATCTTTTTTTGCACATTCCACCTCATTTTTTGTGTAAAAATTTTCATTTATTGAACAAATTTCCATTACCTCTTCATATTTTAATTCTAAAAAGTGTCCAAAGAAATTGTATTTGATAGAAATAGTTAAAATATGATTTTTTAATACTAAATTTATTATATCTTGATCATGAGACCTATACGGTTTTTCTAATTCTTTTGTTAATTTTTTTTGCATCCCATTTTCCCTAATTTTTTTTAAATCAAACAAAACAACACCCGCATTATAATAATTATCAACACTTGAAAATCCAATTTTTTCACGTGAGATAGACGGACTAGGGTCTAAAACACCTGCAGCATAATTATCTCCCAATTCTAAATCCATTAATTCTTTAAAAGAATTTAAAATTAATGTATCTCCATCAATATAAACAACTTTATCCACATATATTATGTCTGCTAAAAGTACTGTAGCATAACCAATAGGGGGATAATTAGATTCAGGTATATTAAATTCACATATAAATGGATAAAACTTAATTTTACAATTTTTATAAGAATCCACAATTTTTTTTAATTTATTCTTATTAAAATCAGAGATATTTTCTTCAACAATATGGAAAGTCACATTTTCAAAATCATACATATTATTCTCAATACATGAAATCATTGACACCCCCACATATGGAGCATACCCATCATCACAACAATAAACTATATTTAACAATAATACCATCTCCTAACTTTTTAAATAAAACATGGATAATTTCAAGGATTTTAATACTAAAATAAACAAATATTAAAAAAGAAAAAATGGACATAGAAAAGGATAAACTAAAAAATATCAAAAGATAATGTATTTATTACTTAATTAATATGGCAAATCTTGAGAAATAACGAAAAAGATATAATAAAAGAGTGTCACGATTGAAGGATAGTATAAATCACTCAATTAAATATGTCAAAAATATTGTAAAAATTAATAATATTTTGTCATATTACATAAATATTGTTCAACTATTAAATTCAAATAAAAAAATACCAATGCCTGATAAAAAAAATTGTTATGATTAATACTAATAAATATCAAAGATAAAACATCATAAAATTGTTTAAAGATTCTAATGAAAAATTTAAGGATACTTTTCAATTAAAATTTTTTCGAAAAATACCTAGTAATTATTCACTAACTAACAATAATTTCATTAAATTTACATAATACAATCAAAATAACAATATTTTTAGATGAATTGATTTGCATATGAAGATAATAAATTTAATAATCTATTTAAATGATGAACAAGTTACATAAGTATGTTCTATTTCTAATATTTTGAAAGGTAGTAAAAATGTATATGTTTTATTTAAAAAAATGATTTTGTGTAGAGACATGACATTTACATTCAAATATTAATCAAATAAACGGAGTATTAACATGAAAATATCGATTATTGGTACAGGATATGTTGGTTTAGTTACTGGAACCTGTTTTGCTGAAATGGGCAATCATGTTTACTGTGTTGATATTATTGATGAAAAAATTAATAATCTTAAAAACAATATTGTCGACATATATGAACCCCAGTTAAAAGAATTAATATCTTCCAATCAAGAAAGAGGAGATTTAATATTCACAACTAATTTAAAAGAATCAATTGAAAACTCAGATTTATATTTTATTGCTGTAGGGACACCAATGAATGATGATGGAAGTTGTAAATTAGAATACGTATATGATGTGGCACATAGCATCGGAAAATACATTAATCATGATTGCTTTGTTATAACAAAATCTACTGTTCCTGTTGGTACTAACAATGAAATAAAAAAAATAATAGCTGAAGAATTGGCACATCGACAAGTTAATTATAGAGTAAATATAATCTCCAATCCAGAATTTCTAAAAGAAGGTAGTGCTATTAGCGACTGCCTTAGGCCTGATCGAATTGTTATTGGTGCAGATAACGATGAAAGCTTTTCAATAATGGAAAAACTTTATGAACCATTTATTAGAAATTCTTATAATTATATATTTATGGACATAAACAGTGCTGAAATGACCAAATATGCTGCTAATGCAATGCTTGCAACTAAAATATCATTTATGAATGAATTAGCAGGCATTTGTGACAAAACAGGTGTTGATATTAATGAAGTTAGAAAAGGAATAGGTACAGATCAAAGAATTGGATTTAATTTTATTTATGCCGGTTGTGGATATGGTGGAAGTTGTTTTCCAAAGGATGTTAATGCATTAATCCACATTGGTCAAGCCAATAATTGTCCAACAAATATTCTTCAATCTGTTGATATCATCAATAAAAAATCAAAGATGTTTATTCCAAATAAAATATTTAAATACTTCGGCGACGATTTATCAGGATTAGAATTTGGAGTTTGGGGATTATCTTTTAAACCAGATACAGATGATATGAGAGAAGCAAGTTCCATTACTATCATTAATGCACTTCTTGAAAAAGGTGCTGTAATTAAAGCATACGATCCAAAAGCATTGAATAATGCAAAAAAAATATTTGGAGATGACATAATTTACTGTAAAAATAGATTTGATGTTTTAAATAATAGTGATGCATTAATTTTAATAACTGAATGGAAAGAATTTAGAAATCCAAATTTTGAAGTAATCAAGGATAAATTGAATAACCCAGTGATTTTTGATGGTAGAAATCAGTATGATAAGAAATACTTAAATGAATTAGGATTTAAATATTACCAAATTGGAGTCAGTGAGGATCGAATATGAAAACAATACTAGTTGTTGGCGGAGCAGGATTTATTGGGACAAACCTTTGTAAAAAATTAATTAAAGAAAATCGAGTAATATGTGTTGATAACTTTTACACAGGTAAAAAATCCAATATTGAAACAATTGATTCAGATAATTTTGAAGTAATTGAACATGATATTATTAATCCATTGAAAATTGATGAGGAGATTGATGAAATTTATAATTTGGCTTCTCCCGCAAGTCCACCACACTATCAAAAAAAGCCAATAGAAACAATAAAGACAAATGTTTATGGAATGATAAACTTATTAGAATTAGCTAATGAAAAAGATGCAAAGATTCTACAATCAAGTACAAGTGAAGTTTACGGAGAACCACATCAACACCCTCAAAAAGAGACCTATTGGGGAAATGTTAATCCGAATGGAATAAGATCCTGTTATGATGAGGGTAAAAGATGCGCGGAATCCGCCTGTTTTAGTTTCAATCGTGAATATGGTACTAAAATTAAGGTTATAAGAATATTCAATACTTATGGCCCATATATGGATTCTGCTGATGGTAGAGTTGTAACAAATTTTATTATACAGTCACTTAAAAATCAAGATATTACTGTCTATGGTGATGGAAATCAAACTAGAAGCTTTTGTTATGTTGATGATTTAGTCGATGGTTTAGTAAAAATGATGAATACCAAAGATGATTTTATAGGACCAGTTAATCTTGGAAATCCTAACGAATTCACAATTTTGGAGTTAGCTCAAAAAATTATCAAGAAAACCAACACAAATTCAAAAATAAAATATTGTCCATTACCTTCTGATGATCCAACACAGAGACGACCTGATATATCAATTGCAAAGAATAAATTAAAATGGTCTCCTAAAATAATGTTAGATGAAGGATTAGATAAAACAATTGAGTATTATAAATCTTTACAATATTGATATTATATTGAATCTTATGAAATCATTGAATTAAAGTAATGATTCATCAAACAAAATTTTGTAACACTATTGGTGATTTTATGTATAAACTTTCTATTATTATCCCAACATATAATGAAGAAAAACATATTAAAAAAACAATAGAATCCCTTATGAATCAAACAATCGGATTTGAAAATATTGAAATTATTGTAGTTGATAATAGTTCTACAGATTCAACAAAAGAAATATTAACTGAATTCTCACAAAGCTACACTAACATTAAATGTTTTTTCCCCGAAGGAAACACCGGTACCCCAAGTAGAGGTAGGAATATTGGTATAGACAAAGCTACTTCAGAATACATTATGTTTTTAGATGCAGACGATAAGTATTTAGATAATTGCTGTGAAATAATGTTTGATACCATTCACGATACAAAGTATAATATTGCAATGTGCAAACACAGGATAATAGAAAATGAAAAATTTACAATACTGACTGAAGAAGATATCCAAGACATAAGCTATTCAATTGTAAATCCATTGGAAAATATGGATGTTTTTTACGATATTACGATATGGAATAAAATTTACAGGAGAGATTTCTTGAAGAAATATGACATAAAATGTCCTGTAGGTTATTTTGTGGAAGATGTGTACTTTTGCATGCAATGTTACTTAAATACGAATGAAATCATGTGCTTGAATAATTATTATGGCTACGAATATAATGTTAGGGATACTGAAGGAAACATGTCAATGTGCCATGATGTGAATGCTAACTGGTTTTTAAAATCATATAAAACATATTATGGCATTTATAACTTTTTTAAGAAAGCTAATAAACTGGAGTTATTCACAGTACTAATGAAAAAAGAATTTGTAAACATAATTGGATGGTTCGTAAGAATGAATGAGGACAAAGATTTCAAAATGGAAATGATGGAAGAAATTTATAAAATGTCTGAACATTTTGATTTCAATGAAAACCTTGATGAAATTTGGGCAGATTTTATTTTTAAGAACATTAGAAAAAGAAATTTTAGGATTGCATTAATGAGTTCTGAATTAATAAACAAACTTCTTAATTCAGAGTTTATAGTAAAAGCATACAGGAAAACATACGATAAAGATTAATAAATATTGCCCATGTAAAAAAAAAGCATTCCTAATCATACTAAACTAAACTAAAAAAGTGAAAAACATAACTGTCGCTTTTAACAACAAATTAGTTTTTCATTCAATTAATTTTTATTTAGCAAAAATTAGGTCAGTTACAGTTAATTATTGTTATGAGAATTTCTATAAATATTTCTAATCCATTTCGAATTATGAATCGACTTTAAAACATTTGAATACAATAATATCAGATTAAATTTTCTTTTTTTAAGTAATTTAAAGAAAATATCTGCCCATTTTTCAATCAATGGGCTACTGATATTACAATACTCTTGAAACTTATAGAGTTCAATTAAAACATCTTTTTTAGAATCAGGATTATCATCAAAATGAACAAATTTTGAAAAAATAACCACAAATTCCTTTTTCATTAAACAATCTACTAAATCTTGTCTACCAGCATCTTTAATCAGTTCAACAATTTTGCGGAATCCATTTAAAAACCTACAAAAACCTCTGACATCATAACTATTACTAAAAGAGGAGTCTTCTTCACTATCTCTAACATTATAAATGTAGCCTATAAAATTGTTAAGAATGGGAACCTTATCAGTATTTAAATAAGATTTAACACAAAAGTAAGAATCCTCACCATAATATTTGTCAAAACATCGAATATTGTACTTATTAAGAAATTCCTTTTTAAAAATTTTGTTCCACATATAAGCATCATGGAAAACTATTTCGTCAGTAGAGGAGTATATTTCATATGAAAAATCTTGACTAAACACGTCAGCATCAGTAAAATTATGATTATTAACTACCTTATGATTACATATGACAAGATCATTATCAGTCTCATTAATAACATCTAATAAGACTTCACAAACATTTTCAACATACCTATCATCTGCATCTATAAACATAATATAATCGGAAGTGGCATTATCAATACCCATATTCCTGCCCCTAGCGGGAGTACCAGAATTTCCTTCTGGAAAAAAACATTTGATATTATTATATTTTTTAGAATATTCCTTCAATATGTCCGCTGTTGAATCAGTAGAACCATCATCAACTATAATAACCTCAATATTCTCAAAACCAATTGTTTGATTCATAACACTTTCAATCGTTTTATCAATAAAATTACCCACATTATGAGTTGGAATTATAACAGAAACTTTATAATTCATTTAATTCACACCATCATCGAGTATAATAATCTTTAACTCTTAAAGTATCATCTAAAAATGGGGTTGACACCTCATGTAATGTGGTATTTTCAGTTGCAACTATCGAATGAACAACACCCGGTTTAATCCTGATAGAATCATTTTTACTGAAATATTCTTTTCTGTCTTCAAATTCGATATATCCTGATCCGGACATGATATACATCGTTTCATCTTTTTCATTATGATAATGGAATGAAGTCTGGAATCCTTCTTTCAAATAAAGTTCTTTAGTGAGATACTTATCAGTGTGTATTAAAACCTTCTCATATCCCCATGGTTTATCTGTTTTATTTTCATACTCTTTTTGTACAGTTTCAAGTTCCTTAGTTGTGTCTATAGCCATCCAAAATAAATCATCTTCTTTATAAAATCCCAATTTATTTTCCTTTGCTAGTAATGGGAATAATGTTTTCTCAATATCTCCCGTTTTGAATTCACCAAAATCAAGTAATGTTTTTGTAAAGTATATTCCTCCATTAATATAATAATCTAATAATGGTTTTTCTTTGAATGCAGTTATTCTATCACCATTCAAATCCACAATACCATACGGAGAGGTCATCTGTGTTACAAACATAGTAACCGGATAATCTGATTTCTCACCCATCTCTATCATTCTTTTTAAATTCAAGTCTGCAACTATATCTCCGTTTCGAATAACAACTTGAGTGTCTTCACCCAGAGCTTCCATACCCAATCTAATTGCATTAAGTGTTCCTAATGGTTCATCTTCAATAACATAATGTATTTTAACTCCTTTGTATTCTTGCCCATATCTTTCTTCTATCTTCTCATGTAGAAATCCTGCAAGCAAATACACTTCGTTGACACCCGCATTTTTAAAATCAAATAACTGCTTATCGAGTATTGCATAATCTTCTTTAATTTCCAACAATGGTTTAGGTACTTTTTCAGTTACCGGCCTTAAACGTTTACCAAATCCACCACAAAGAATCATTCCAACAGTTTTCATATATATTACCTCTTACGTTAATCTCGTATCAAATGATAAATTTTTCTTCCTATAAATTCAATACGCAATGTCTGAGCCACTTTTATTAAAAAATTGTATGGTTTATAATAGAACCTATTAATCAACTTATATTGATGTTCCTGGGTTTTACCCTTCATTATCCTATCCCTACGATATGCTTCTTCCAAAGGTTGGTTACAAATATTAAATAAAAAATCATCAAAGTCTTTGAGATATTTATCAAGATCGCCCAAAAATGCAGGTTCTTTTAGCATTGCATGATAAAGTTCATCATTTTGATCAACTTCTTTAATTTTTTCTATTGCCTCTTCAACAGTCAAATCATTACAGTTAATAAATGCTTTTGGATTAAATTCATCCTCAATTTTAGGATCACCCCAATAAATTGGAATACACCCTGCAGCAAAAGCATCAGTGATTTTTTCAGTTGTATAACCCGGATTTCTTGCATTTTCCAATGCAAAAGCAAATTTATGAGTAGAATCAAATTCAAATTTCTTATCAAGACCCATTCCAATTGGTCCTCCAATATTATTCAAGGATCTTCCTCCAGAGTCAACTTTTTTATATTTGGATAATTCATGGAATAATCTTATTCTATAATCATCACCCCACTCATTAGAGACAACAAAACTACAGAAATCAGTTTTTTTACTAGTATCAACAGGTTTTCTTTCAATTGTTTTTCGAACATTATCTATCTCAGGACGATTTAAGAAATAAGGGAATCTTAAATGCCTATCTCCAAAATCCATTATTTCGTAAGATAAAGCGTAATCTGCAATATTAAAATCAGGAACATAATTTTCAATGGTCCACATAATTCTAATACAATCATAATCTAAATGATCATACCCATATGCCCCATAAAAAACATAATCCGGATCATCTGAAACTTCAACGTCAAAATTCTTTTTCAAACTATCAATAAAAAAATTATCATCAGGTTTAAGATTGCTTTGAAAATCAACAAATTTTACTTTTATTTTTTTCTTACTCATAGTTTAACACATCATCATTTTTATAAAACAGCAAACAGACCACATAAACAATGAAACTTTTAAATCACACCCTACGATTTAAAAATTATTCTCATTTAATATCGAATTTTAAAAATCTAGAAACAATAAACCATGAAAGTAGATATTTATGTAACCTATCACCAGCACAAATAACAATTACATCTTTTTAAATATTACTTTATAAATTTAACTATGCATTATCATTACTATGAAACAAATACATAATCATTAATTTAGCTAAACATTCACTACACAATTATAAGGTATTGGTTTTCCAATATCTCACTGAATGACATTCATGTAATCCTCTCATTAAATCACCGTTAAATATATTGTATAAAAAAAATTTTAATTAAATTTTACTAAATTAAAATAAAATGAACAATAACAATATATTAATGTAGATTGATTGTATATGATAGTATATGAATATAAATAATCTATTTAAATGATGAATAAGTTATATTATTATGTTCTAATCCGATGTTCAAAAGATGTAAAAAAAAATATGAATATTTTACAATGAGATATATTAATATCTCCATCTTTTATATAATATAAACATAGAAATAAACTTTTATGAGGAAATAAAATGAATTATAGCATTAGTGTTATAATACCAGTTTATAATGGTGCCGAATATATTGAAGAATGTGTTAACTCGTTGCGTAATCAAAGTATCGGCTTTGAAAATATTGAAGTAATATTAGTTGATGATAATTCAAAAGACAATTCTAAAGAGGTTATAACCAAATTATCCAATGAATTTTCAAATATCAAGCCTATTTTTCTAAAATCAAACACGGGCACTGCTAGCGGTCCACGTAATAAAGGCATTTTAAGTGCACAAAGCGATTATATTATGTTTCTAGACATGGATGATTATTATTATCCAGATATGTGCAAAAAAATGTATGAAACAATAGTTAATGAATCTGTTGAGGTAGTTTCATGCAGATACACAATGGGAGATATAAACAATTTTACTAAAGTTAAGAATTATTTTTTCGATTCAAAACCTTCTTTTATAAAAGTGGGAAATGTTTATGAATTTCCAGGGATTTTATCTTTGGGTTTTTCAACTATGATTTGGACTAAAATATTTAAAAAAGAATCAGTTTTAAGCAACAATATTGAATTTCCAGTTGGAGACTTATATGAAGATGTTTATTTTACCTCAAAATTTTATTTGCATGCTGATGGTATCGTGTTATTGACTGATTTTTATGGATATGGTTACCATGTCAGGCGTGATGGGGATCAAAGTTTTTCACAGAAATTTTCTGAAAATATGTATAATCGACAGTTCAGTGGCTTTAAAAAAGTAATCGATTTAATTGGTGATGATTTTAATATGATAAAATCTGAAATTATCATTGACATGACTAAAATTTTTCTCTACACAGAACTGGATGACAATAAGACAAATGAATTTATTGAGTACATTAAACCATTATACAAATCATATGATATAACAACAAGAGTTGGAACTACAAATGTGATATATAATATTGCTATTAATGTATTTATTAAAATTTTTAGTTTAAATTGCGGACTTTTAAAGCTATTAAGTCGTTTTTTAAACAGATAGCATCATCATTTAAAAAAATGAACAGACACCATTGCCATAATGTTTATTAAACTCATGTACGTAATATTAACATATGGATTCCTGGTTCGAAAATCTGGCTAAAAAGTATTTTAAAAGCTATTATGACTATGATAGAGAATTACATACTTACAAAAAGATGGGAAATATTACTATAGAAGACAATATTTTGAAATGTTCTATTGAACATGACAGATATGTCTATAATAGAATTTCTATTGAATTCAAACTTTTTAGTGAAGAAGAAAAAAATAAAATAGCCGAAACTATTGACAATAACCCAATCAATAAATATAAAGTAATCAATAAAACATTGCCTGATGAATTATTCAATTTGGGAATAAAAATTTTTCCAACTTCATTGGACGATTTTGAAATCACCTGTTCTTTAGAATATAACCTAGTTGACATTATATCTGTTTTAAAATTTTTTAATAGAAAGTTGCAAAATGATGCTTTTCTGATTTTTAAAATTAGAGGATTGGATTTAAAAAGAAGCATTAACTATGATATTAATACAATAGAAGATATTTTTAATTTTAATTTCAAATCATCATCCCATGAAAGTGATTTACATGATTTGTATGATGTAAATATCACATTTTTAGCTGATTTAGATTATCCTACCCATAGCTTCGATTTTATTTATACTGACTTGTTCAATGCACTTATCGAAGAAATAAACTTAAAACACCATATATCAAACTCAACCATCAGTAAAATTTCTGAAAGAAAAGCTGCTTTTAATGTTGACAGTAATTACAATTTAACAGATATGGATGAAAAAGATTTATACATATTGATGAATGAAATCAGCACCACAGATGATGCAGATTATTCATGGAAATTTTCAAAAAATATTTTGGATTTAACATATGAGCTTGTTAAACATAATACTTTAATGCCTCAGCTTTTTTTAAATGACAATATAGCTCATATCCGATGGATTCCATCATTTTTCGACAGCAACGTTTTGAATTTATGCAGGTCTTATTATTCTGAATGTCCGGACAATCTGCTTACATTTGATGGCAATGAAATTTCACATGAAAATCAGGTTGTGATTTTAATCAGCTTAATTATGAAGGGTTTAATTGATTATTATACTGAAAGTAATGATTTTATAATATCTGAAAGAAAAATTTCCAAGATTAACAGAGATTTACTTCTAACAAAACCTAAAGAATTAAAAACTAAACAGAACAATGTTACAGTTCAAAAAATTGCTAAAAAACTCTCCATTTTCTATTTAAAAGAATTGGATTATGAATATGCAATGTTTGTTGGTGATGATTACAGTATTGACATTAAAATTAAAAAGGACAATAAGTACAAAGTGGTCACTGATGCCAATGATAATGAACTGAAGCATCTGAGTATCATCTATGATTTGTTTACACAGTTTGATATTAAAAATACCATTTATGAGAAATTACATTTATCCAATCATGAATTCAAAGTTTTTATAAAAAAAATCAAACCTCTGTTGGAGTATATTAATGTCGAACTGAATATGCCTTTTGAGGTTGTTGAAAGTGGAATGAAACTGATTTTAGATACCAATCTAACTAAAAAGAATTTTAATTTAAAACAAATCAACAATGTTAAATGGCTGGTTGAATTAAAAGATAATATAATCAGTCTTGAGGAATTTGATAAATCGGGTGATGACAGAAATGAAATTATTAAAGTTAAAAACAAATGTTATGTTTTTAACGGACCGGAATATAGGCGTTTGAAAAGTAGTTCATGGTCTTTGCTTCATGGTTTTGAAAGTCGTCGTTTACTTCAGATGGCTCTTTTAGGAAAGTTTTATGACACTGAATTTGAATTAAGCGATAAGTTTAAGAGTCTGATTAATGTTTCAACTTTTTATGATGTGCCTGAATCACTGACTGGTGAGCTAAGGCCTTATCAGAAAATTGGCTATTCCTGGCTGGTTCAGAATATTAAATCCGGCTTTGGAAGCATATTGGCTGATGACATGGGTCTTGGTAAAACCGTTCAGGTTTTAAGTGCTGTTCTTTACTTAAAGGAAAATAGCTATTTTGATGAATACAGTGTTTTAATTATTGTTCCCCCAACACTGATTTCAAACTGGGAGCAGGAAATACTTAAATTCACACCGGATTTGACTTACTATATTTACCATGGATCAAACAGGGTTTTCCCAATTGATACTTATGATATTGTTTTAACATCCTACGGTGTCATCAGAAATGATTTGGAGCTTTTTTCAGATTCAACATGGCTTGTCTGTGTTATTGATGAAGCACAGAATATTAAAAATCCAAACACACAGCAGACAAAATCCATTAAAAGTATTGATGCTTTTACTAAAATAGCTTTAACCGGAACTCCAATTGAAAACAGATTAATGGATTATTGGTCTATTTTTGATTTTGTGAATAAAGGTTATTTATCTACAGTAAGTGATTTTAAAGAAAATTATATTATTCCGATTGAGAGATTGGATGATAAAGAAGTTTTAAATAACTTAAAAACAATAGCTAAACCATTTGTTTTAAGAAGACTTAAAACCGATGAAAATATTAAAAAGGAGCTTCCTGAAAAATTTGTGAATAATATCTACTGTACTTTAACCAAAAAACAGATTAAATTATATAATCTGATACTGGATGGAATTTTTGAGAATATTGAAAGTGCAAAGGGTATTGAGAGAAAAGGAATGATTCTTAAAACAATAACTGGATTAAAACAAGCTTGTAATCACCCCGCACAATATTTAAAAACATCTAATCCAAAAATAAAAGAATCCGGAAAAATGGAGCTGTTAATTGACATTACTGAAAATATTTTGGATGTTGATGAGAAAGTTATTATTTTCACCCAGTATGTAAAAATGGGAGAAATTATTCAAAATCTGGTTTCTAAGAAATTTAAAACTGATGTTTTATTTTTACACGGCTCCCAGACGAGGAGTCAAAAATCAAATATTATTGATACATTTCAAAATGATTCATCATACCAAATCCTGGTTGCAACACTCAAGACAGGTGGCACAGGTTTGAATTTAACGGCTGCACAAAATGTTATTCATTATGATTTGTGGTGGAATCCTGCTGTGGAAAATCAGGCTACTGATAGGGTGCATCGTATCGGGCAGGAAAATGATGTTATGGTATATAGGTTCATCACAAAAGGAACACTTGAAGAGGAAATTGACAGGATTGTTAAAAATAAAATTGACCTTGCCGGAAAGGCAATCAGCAATGACGAAACATTCATCACAGAAATGAGTAATGAAGAATTGAGAAAAATATTGTCATTAAGACTGTAAAATCCTATTCTTCATTCTTGTGAATTGTTTTTTTAAATCTGAATGCAATATATTGTGTTCCTCCCCTGACAACTCTTTTAAACTCTGTCCAATCAAGGTTGGCCAGAAATGTCTTACCAATATATGCAAATGAAAAGTAATATTTGCTCATTAAGTTATCCCTTAATTTTTCTATTTCATTGTGATCAGCATAAGGATAATCAACCAGACAGTTCAAATATCCGTCTTTGTTTAACCATTTGGAATAATCCTCTGTTATCAGATACCCTTCATTTTTAGCCCAGTGATAAAATTCTGTTCCAGGAAATGGAACTGCCTGCTGGAAAAAGCACATGTCCGGATAGACTTCTTTTGCAAATTCATATGTTTGCTGGATTGTTTTGAGGTTATCACCTTTCAATCCAATCATAAAGCATCCGAATACTTTAATTCCAAGCTTACGGGCATTTTTTGCAAATGCTCTTGACTGCTCCAGAGTAATTCCTTTTCTTGTTTCGTCAAGCACCTGCTGATTTCCGGATTCATACCCACATACCAGTAATCTGCATCCGGCCTCACGCATTTTTGACATTGTTTCAAATGTTAAATCAACACGTGTATTGCATGACCAGACAGGCTTGAGGTTTCTTCTCATTATTTCATCACAGAATTCACGTACACGTTTCTGATCTACTGTAAATGTATCATCTTCAATGAATATTTCCTTTATTTCAGGCATTTCTTTTATTATGTACTCAAATTCATCTGCCAAATCAACGACACTACGTGTTCTGTATAATCTTCCACCCATTGTTGACGGATATGAACAGAAATTACACTGATTAGGACATCCTCTTGATGCTACAATCTGTATCATAGGTTTTTGAGCAAAAGCGTAGGCATAATCATCAACATTCAAATACTTTTGATAAACTTTTGAAACAAAAGGTAATTTATTAAGGTCAGTTAAATCACAGTCTGGAGTATGTTTTATTTCATTTTCATGTTTGTATGAAATTCCTTTAACATCATCCAATGATTCATTATTGTTTAATGTGTTAATTAATTCAGGTACGGTGAAATCATATTCCTGGCGAACAATAAAGTCTATTGACGGACATTCATTTAAAACTTCAGCAGGTAATATTGTTGCATGGGTCCCTCCTACAATAATTTTAACATCAGGAAATTTATTTTTAATCTGAGCAATTGTATTAAAATCATAATGTGCAGTTGAAGTGGTTATTTCACACATCACATAATCAGGATTATTTTTTTCAATTTCATTAAGAGTATCTTCAATGGTATAACCTCTTGTAATACAATCTACCAAGTTGCATTTTAATCCTTTTTCTTCACAGACCCCAACACAGTAAGCAAGCCAGTAAGGATAATATAATGTTCCGGATTTTGTTTTTTCAGGCCATCTGCTTGCTCGACTAATATTAAATTCATAAGGTAAGTTTAAAAATAAAATGTCCATAATCACACCTAACTTTATTATTAACAGAAATTACTATATTATTATCAGTTAATATAATTTTCTTATTAATTTTTTAACCATTTTTTGTTATATTAGATATTATCTAAATTCAAAATCTTAAACCCATATTAATAATAATTAGACAATTTAACATATATAAAATAATATTATTAGACCACATTATTTTGATTTAAGCATTTGAAGCAATATTAAAAAATTTATTTGAAATGAACTTTTTAATAATTAATTAAAATATTACATTTTAAGGTAATATTGATATAAAATAGTTATATTGTATTAAACGGTTATACAGTATACTTTCTGATTTGAAAATAGAATATCAAACGGTTAAAGACAAATTGATATATACAATGCAATGTATGATATAAAGATGAAAAAGTAACAGAACCTAAGTAGAGGACAGGATTAAATCAAATAGTCAAAAACGGAAGTCCAGTACTGAATGTCATGGGGAGAGAAGGATAACTTAAAGGATGTGAAGATAGATTAATGTATGTTTTAACTGAATTAGCTAATGACCCCGACAACGATTACGATGTCAAAAAATTAGCCCTCAAACTAGGATGTAAAATTGAAAAAAAATCCGGATAAAAAATAGATTATAAAATCTATTTTCTTTTCATTTTTACCTAGAAATCATCAAGAAACTTAAAAAAAAATCTATTCATAATTTAACAACATTTACAACCTCATATTTGAAATTAACCTAATTTTTATAGTCAAACCCCTTATAATACACTGATATTAAAAAAAAAATTATATAAATAATAAAAACAAAGTTGAAATACTATAGATAAACAAAGGTTATACTATGAAAAAACTTACAGTTGCAATTACAAGACCATCAGACAGAGCAAAAAAGGCATGTGAGATAGTTGAAAATTTAGGAGGAATCCCCGTTCTTGCACCAACACTTGAATTGGAACCTGTTAACAGTGATTCTCTAAAGGAATTTGTTAGGATAAAGGATTCATTTGACTGGATTGTTTTCACATCTCCCACAACAATTAAATCATTTAATATGTTTTATCCGGATTTTTTCAATGATTTGGATTGTAATATTGCAGTTATTGGAAATAAAACAGGTTCACTTGTTAAAAAGCAGGGCGTTAATATTGATTTGATGCCTGATGATTTTACTGCTGAAGGTTTGGTTGAGGAATTTAAAAACAGAAATATTACAGATAAACTAATAGGCATTCCAAGAACTGCTTCTGCAAGAAACACATTGCCGGAAGGTTTAAAAAAATTAAATAATGAAGTTATACTGGCTGAAGCTTACAAATCATTATTCCCAATGAATAATGATCGTGTCAAGGAAATAATAGACAAAATTGAGAACAAAAAAATTGATGCTATTACATTTACAAGTCCATTAACAGTGCATAATTTTTTCAAAATAGCTGAAAATAAAGAAGAATTATCAGAACTGTTGAATAATAATTTACTGACTGTTTCGATTGGTCCAATTACAAGTAATGTTTTAGATGAGTATGATGTTGAAAATATTTATCCGGAAACATACACGGTTCCGGATATGATGGAGTTATTATTTGAAAAGATGGGGTAATATTTAATGAAAGATAAAATCAGCATAATTCTACCAATTTTTAATGTAGGAGCATATCTTAGAGAAGGTCTTGATTCTCTTGTTAATCAGACTATTGGCTGTGAGAATTTAGAGATTATAATGGTTAATGACTGCTCAACAGATAACAGCGGTGAAATTATCAATGAATATGCTGATAAATATGACTCATGTATTGCGATTCATCATGAAAAAAACAGCGGAGGACCTTACACTCCACGTAACACCGGTTTAAAAGCATGTAGTGGAGATTATATTATGTTTTTAGATCCTGATGACAGATATAATCTTGATGCATGTGAAATTTTGTACAATAAAATCAAAGAAACCGGCGATGACATGGTTCTTGCCCGTTTCAGGAGGGTTTTTGAAAACAGAGGTTATGTCCAAAAATCATACTCTCCCTACCCCGACAATTTATCCAGATTTTATCCCAATGAAGATTTCAGAATTGCAAATCCATTGGATATATCAGACAAATTATGGGAAAATGTTGTATCTAAAATATTGTACGGGCGTGATTTGGAAATTACATATAAAAGAGATAATGCCCTTGATGAAATTAACATAAACAGCATTGAAGAAGAACCCGATTTATTAAAGATATCCCCTTCAATATGGTGTAAAATATATAAAAGAGAATTGGTTATGGACAATAATATTACTTTTCCACCATTTATTATTGGGGAGGATTTATGTTTTAATCTTGAAACTTTCCTTAATGCAAAAGGTATCACTTTTCTTAACAGCTATATTAGCTGCAATTATTATGTTAGAGAGGAGGAAAGTAAATCAATTACAAACAATATCAACATCAGATTTATGGTTGATTTAATTGATTGCCTGATTTATTCAAGGAAATGCTGTGAGGGGTTCTCTAATAATATTAAAAATATTTCTATCAATCCCCATTTATTTTACTGGATGAATAGATGGAAAGCTAATTCATTTACAAAAGAGGAAAATGAACTATTGGTTGGAAAGATTAATGAGCTTAAAAAAATACATCATACTGATTTGAAAACTAAGATGTTATTGTCCTCAATGATTTTAGCAGTTAAATCAGCAAATATTATTAAAAAAAAGTGAATGAAAAATCCCACCTTAAAAACTAAGAAGTATTAAAGATAGAGTTACTATATATTTATTTAGTTGTTAAAAATTATTTTAAAAATAAATGAAAAGGAGATAAAACAATGATTACAGTTTGGCCAGAATATTTAAACAAGAATTTATCACTAAACGAAGGAAGAAAAGTTGCAAGGGAATATTGCGTTAAGGATCCTTCCATTAAAGAAGTTGAAACAGCACTTAAGAGATTAGGTTATACCTACAAGGTTTTGAAGGAAAACTCATATCCAGGCAGATGGTATGATAATTCTGGTCGTGTGCTCGTTGAATACGACAATAGTAAATTGGAACTTATTCGTGAAATTGGATTAAAACTTAAGGAAATCAGGAATTGATTAAAATGGAAATTCCACCGTTAATGGCCGAACAATATAAGCAGGCTAAACTTTTGATTGAAAATTCAGAAGATATAAAAGTTTATTCACATATTGATTGTGACGGCATTTGCTCAGGTGCAATTTTATCGACAATTCTTGACCGTCAGGGAAAGGAGCATGAAATTGAATTTGTTAATCTGGATGTTCTTGATAATATTGAACTGACTCACAAGTTAACAATTTTTTCGGATTTGGGTTCCGGTCAAAAAATTGACACAAAAGCCAAAAAGGACAATAGCATTTTGATTCTGGACCACCATCCTCCATTGAGAAGTCTTGATTACGGGGATTCGAAGGATTTCACATACCTTGAAATTAATCCTAATCATCACGGCATTGACGGGTCATATTATGTCTGCGGAGGAGGACTCTGTTATTTTCTTGCAAAGGAATTCGACTATACTGACTTAAGCTGGATTGGTATTTTATCAGCGATTGGAGATATGCAGAATACTCAAACTGGGCATTTTGAAGGTTTGAATAAAATAATCCAGGAAGATGCTATTAACGAAGGTTATCTTGAACTTGAAAAAAGCGATTTAAATATTTATGGACGTAACACAAGACCCCTGTTTATTGCATTATCATATTTCAATGATGTTAAATTGCCGATTACAAATAATCAAAATGAAACCAAGGCATTGCTTGATGAATTAGGTATCGATTCAACCATCAATAGAGTTACACCTGAGGAAAAGGATATTTTGGAAAAAATCGGAATATTATGTGATGAAGATAAAGATTACACATTAACCCGCCAGGACAGAGCTATTCTAAAAAAAGAACTCGAAAGCATTAAATTAGCAGAAACTCTACCTATTTATTTGTCAAAAGAAGAATATGATATTTTAAAACAGATAAACGCTAGAATTAAAAGAAAAACATTATCTGATTTGAACAACAGTGAAAAAGCCAAATTATATGCTTCTCTAAATAAGATGATTGCAAATGCGGTTCCCGGCAGATATGCAAAACACATTCCAAAGATTCTTCTTGGGGATTCATATACATTTCTTTTGGAAGATCCCGGAAGCTTTCTTAGAGACGGTTCTGAATTTTCAACAGCTATGAATGCATGCGGAAGAAATCATGAAGAAAAAATAGCTATGGAAGTTTTAAAGGGAGATCGTGAATGGGCACTGATTGAACTTGAAGAGGTAAGCAGAAGACACAGATATAACCTCGCCACCTCCATGAACAAAGTGGCTGACGGCAACAGGATTGTTGAATGTGAGAATCTGCAGTATTTCGACGGAAGCGGAATTAAACCTGAAATTGTCGGAACAATAACCGGCATGATACTGGGCTATTGTAATTGGAGAAAGCCAATTATTGGTTTTACTGAAATTGAAGACCAGAAAGGATATAAAATATCACTTCGCTGTTCACGTTTCCTATCATATGACGGGATACACTTCGGGAATATAATCCGGGATGTGGCACAAAGTGTCGGCGGCAGCGGAGGTGGACATTCAATGGCATGCGGTGCTTATATACCTCTTTCAAAAAAATCAGAATTTCTGGAGAAATTCAATGAAAAACTGAATGGCAAAATAGCAAAATGATTTATATTTAATGAGATATATATAACAATCACATAATATGTTGTTTAGAGAGATGGATATTTATGAAGGCATTTAAAAAGAGAGGTGCATTAACTCATTTCCAGATTTTAAGTGAAATTTCTAAGCAGGACCCTCATCTTAAGCAAAAAGATTTGGCTGAAACTTTAGGAATCACTATACAGGCTGTTTCGGAAAATATTAAAACTTTACTTGAGTTAGGCTACATTACTTCCAAAGACGGAAGGTCACCTTATAAAATAACACAATCGGGTATTGATAAAGTTAAACGTGATGCAATCAGTTTAAGAAAGTATTCTGATTCTGTTTTGGAAACAATGAATCATTACAAGACAATATGGCCGGCAATTGCAAGTGAAAATTTGAAAAAAGACGATATTGTTGGTCTTTACATGGATGACGGTGTTTTATATGCACATAAAGCCGAGGAAAATGCAAGCGGTCTGGTTTTAGGTGATGCAAGCAGAGGATCAGATGTTGCTTTGACCAACTTAACAGGTATGATTGATATGAGCATTGGCGAAGCTACAGTTATAAACCTGCCTACAATCAAGGAAGGCGGATCTAATGCTGCAGATTTGGAATTAGTAAAAGACATCTATGAAAAAGGCCACAGCGGTGGAGTCAAGATTGATAAAGTGGCCGTTGCAGGTACAATTGCAAGAGTTGTTGCCAATAAATTAGGTCTGAAAATTGACATTGAATTTGCCGCTCCACAAGGATGTGCCAATGCAGCCCGTAAAGGACTGAACGTTATGGCATTATGTGTCGGAGATATGACAAAATCATTTGTGCGTGAACTTGAAAATGAAAAGATAAAATACAATATTATTGACGGCAGGAAATAACATTATTTTTCTCTTTGCATCTTTAAAAGGGCAGCAGCTATTTCGACAGGACTGATATCCGATGCAGATATTACCTGAATGTAGTTGTCAAGATTGTCATTTTCAACTGATTGTTTTACATCACCCATTATTTTTTTATTCTTGATGTATTCAATTTCACTGATGGTTGGAACTTTTCTTCGCTTAACATTAAAGTTATGGGTTTTTCTTATTTTAACTAGATATTTTGACTCTTCCGGCGTTACAAGATTGAATGCTGTTCCTTTTGCACCGGCACGTGCGGTTCTTCCAATCCTGTGAATGTAATCATCCGCATTTATAGGAATATCATAGTTAACAACAACATCAACATCACTGACATCAAGTCCTCTGGACGCAATATCACTGGCAACAAGAATCGAAATATTTCCGTTTCTGAACTTGTTCATAACCTTATCCCTTACTTTTTGAGTCATATCCCCATGGATACTGTCAACCTTAAATCCTCTACGCTTTAAATTGCGATAAACAAAATCCACCCTATGGCGGGTGTTACAGAATATCAGCCACAGATTAAAATCATAATATTCAATCAGACATGCCAGATCATCAATTTTAGACTCATCACTGCATTTAAATAAAAACTGTCTGATTTTAGGGATTGTCTTTTTATTATCAGATATTTTTATGAATTGAGGATTTTTCTGATATAACTTTGCGATTTTTTTAATATCCTCTGGAATTGTAGCTGAAAAAAGTAAAGTCTGCCTTTGCTTAGGAGTGTGTCTTAATATTAGTTCAATATCCTCTCTAAATCCCATGTCAAGCATTTCATCAGCTTCATCCAAAACAACCGTTTCAACACCAATTAAATCAAGATTTCCTTTATTAATATGATCAATCACTCTACCAGGAGTTCCTACGATAATATGAACCCCTTTTTTCAAAACTCTGGTCTGACGACCGATGGATTGGCCTCCATAAACTTCCAACACTTTAATTTTGCCTAATGGTTTAGCTATTTGCTTAATTACATTTGCCACCTGAATTGACAGCTCCCTAGTCGGACATAAAATAATCGCCTGTGGTGAATTATCCGGAATGAAAAGTTTTTCCAAAATTGGAATTGCAAAGGCAATTGTTTTACCTGAACCTGTTTGTGCCTGACCAATAACATCAAGTCTCTTTAAAATCAGAGGAATAGTCCTTTCCTGAATGGGAGTTAACTGCGAATAACCTATTTTTTCAATTGAGCTTTTAATATCATCGTTTATTTTTAAATCATTGAAATTCATCAGTTTAGTATTTGAGAAAAATCTTATTTAAAAATGTATGAAACAAAAGTTATAATACTGATTTAGCAACATAACATATTCTATATTGAAACAAATATTCATTTATACGGGGATTAAATATGGATAAATCATCATTTGAGAGTATGGTTAAGGAAATCAACACCGAAGAAATTCTTAGACAAAAATTAGAGGAGAAAATTTCAGCTGAAATTGACAGAAAAATAAACGAAGGCCTGAATCAGGAATATATAGAAGCAGAAGTCCAAAAAAGAATGGAAAGTGATGAAGTCAAAAAGACTATTCAAAATCAGGTGGAAGAAAAGGTTAAACAAAAGTTATCTGAAGAAATCTCCGAACAGGTAGTTGAAGATGTTGATGAAATATTATATACACGCGAGAATGGTGAAACAATAAATGAGCGAGGAATTGATATCGGACTCAGACAGGGCCGAGAGGAAGGAATTGAAATTGGTTTCAAGCAGGGATATGAAGAGGGAAAAGAAGAAGGAATTAAAATCGGACGTGAATCCGGCTATGAAAAAGGACTTGAAGAAGCAGACAAATACAGTTATCAGAGAGGGCTTGAAGACGGACGAAAACAGGGACTTGAAAGAGTAGCACGTACGATGTATAAGGATAATTATCCTTTGCCAGAAATTACAAAACTAACAGGATTAATCCTTAAAAGTCCTCCAAAAAGATAATAGCTAGAGTAACTACAATATACAATCTGCACATAGCCCCACATATGGAGCTATTGCCTTTTTAATATCTGAGGATACCTTATTTACACCATTGCCGGCGTCAATTATTTTATAATTGAAATCTTTAACAATCTCTAGATAATTTGACCTTACTTCTGTTAGAAATTCTTCATTTTCAAATTCATCTTCCTGATTTGATCTGAGAACTGATTTTTTTACATCCAAATCAAGAAGTACCACTAAATCAGGTTTTTTAGCATATTTATTAATTTCATAAATCCATTCTGCCGGCTGCTGATATGCCAGACTTGAGATAAATGACCTGTCAGACAGTATTATTTTTTTATCATCCGTCAATTCATCCATTATAAGCATCCTATCGGCAGCAAAGAGTAATCCTAATGTTTTCTGTATCCCATCACTTGTTGCATCCTTTCGCTGAAGTGTTTTTCTTATCAGTTTGCCAATAGGAGAATCTGTAGGCTCCACCATTGTCTCAACTTCATATCCATTTTCTTCCAGCCATTCTTTTGTCTGCAGGATTTGGGTCGATTTACCTGCACCATCTATTCCTTCAAATACTATATACATGATTACATATTTGGGTGAATATTAATTATATATTTTTTGCAACGTTTAAAGAAGAATTAAATAAATAGGGTGCTAGATTAAGCGAAGGAATCTAGCGTTGTTAATTCTTTCGTTTCGTTAAGTTCAAGTGTTTGTTGTCCTGTTTTGCA